>NVTL01000106.1 GCA_002401565.1 Rhodospirillaceae bacterium | reverse complement strand
AGGGGGCTGGATCATACCTGCACCATCACAGCATTACCATTGCCAAAGTGGTAACCTTTTACTCCGGAATCGTGGTCCCTTTTTACGCCGTCATTGACATCAGTCGAGCAAATAATTGAAAAACAATCTGAACTTGGCCAGATGCTACAATCGGAGAAATGCAGATTTTGTTTTTCTGTGAAGATCAACCATTTTTCAGCTAGTTCTTGGCTGATGTTAGGGCGCATGGCATTTTCTCTTGTAATTCTTTTGAGAGGCCCCAACGGCTTTAATCGTCCACTTTTGACGTTGTTTTTTACCCACCCGAAGAAAGCGGCATCAGCAGATCGTGGGGGCTCTGCCTGCTTCCGGGCCCAGTTTTCCCACTGTTTTTTTAGTTCAGGAACATCAAAAACCGGAAATCCGTGTTCAACCTTTTCCGTCATTCTTGACGTAATTTCAAATGCTGAAAGAGACTGCTTTTCGGGCACATCTGCCTGAGCTTCGGCGATCTTCTTTTTTTTCTTTTTCTTAGGTGCCAAGGGTTTATCTTCTCGACCTTTTACGCCAATCAGCTGGTATTTTATGGTGCCACCTTGTAGTGTTTCGGACGCTCTTATTTTCTGCTTTTTTTTCAAACCTTCGACTGCTCGGAAAATGGTTCGTTGGCTTTGACATGTATCAAAAGCAAGCCGCCTAGATGATGGCCAGGCATGATGACCTTCACCTGCTCGATCTGCCAGTGAAAGAAGAACAAGCTTTTCACTAGGTGATAAATCTTGCTGTTTAAAAGCCCACTGAATTGCACATAAGCTCATAACCCACCTCCGCTCAAGGTTAGGGAAAAATGTGCGTAAGCCTTTGATTTGTTGTGAGTGTATTTGCTACCTAACTTAACCGTAACTGTTTGATACAGCACGATTAGTTGGCTCCTGCCGGGCCCACCATTCGCACTCCACCGATCGCCATATTCGGTCTTTCGTTATTATAAGTCCAGAGCCACTTGGTCGCAGCACTTTGCACCTCGTCAATCGTTGTAAAAATATATTGGCTCAGCCAGTCGGTGCGAACCGTTCGATTGTAGCGTTCGACATAGGCATTTTGTTGCGGGTTTTCGGGCTGGATAAAACGAACGCATCCAAACGAAGAGCGGTGTCAGGTGTCACACGAGAACTCTACCAGTCCCACACATGGGATCGCGGCAAAGAACTTGCAAACCACAAACGCTTCACACAGGCTCACCTAAACAAGGTCGCCCGTCAGGGCATATAGTATTGAGACCCGACGTGCAAATAGTGCAGGCTGAAAAGTTGGTCAGCGTCTGTCCAAACGTGCAATGGCATCAAGCCTGCGCGCCGGGACAGGTCTTGAAATTCAGAAGTTGAATATTTGTATGAGTTTTCGGTATGGATGGTTTCGCCCTTTGTGAAGGCTATATTTGCCCCGCCCAGCGACACCGTTTGCGCCCGCAGGCTGACCAAATGCATCTCTACGCGTCCGGCCTTGGCGTTGTAAAACGCCCTGTGGCGGAAGTCCTCAAGGTCAAAGTCTGCACCACATTCCCGGTTCAGGCGTGTCAACAGATTAAGGTTAAATTGAGCCGTAATGCCCTGGGCATCATCATAAGCGGCGTTGAGGGTGTCCACGTCTTTCTTGAGGTCAATGCCGATCAACAGGGCGCCGTCGGGACCGACTGTTTTGGCTGCATTGGCCAAGAAATCTTCCGCTTGCTGATGGTCGAAGTTGCCCAGTGAAGAACCGGGAAAAAACACCACCCGTTTGCCTGAACCCGCCAGAGTGGGAAGTTTCAAGGGCTGGGTAAAGTCCGCACAAACACCGTGAACGGCCATGTCTGGAAAATGGCGCGCCATGGCATCGGTAACCCCCAATAAGGCATCGCCGGATATATCGACGCCAACAAAAGCAGCGGGACGGTTTAGGGCGGTCAACAGGATGCGAATTTTTTCTGATGACCCGGTCCCGTATTCAATGATCGCGGCATCTTGACCGATAATTGTCGCCACCTCATCCGCAATGCTGCCCAGCAATGCCGTTTCAACGCGGGTCACATAATATTCGGGCAATTCGCAAATAAGGTCGAACAGTGCGCTGCCCCGATCATCGTAAAAATATTTGCTCGGAAGCGTTTTCGGTGTCGCGCCAAGACCCGCTAAGGCTTCGGCCAAGAATTTTTCCCGGTCGGGCCGAAAGTCGGCAAAGGATGCAATAGTAGGTTTATCGTTCATGGGGTTGCCATTCTTTCTTTGCTAAGCGGTCTTGCAGGTGCGAAAGCCACCGAACACGTCTCGACGGTGGGCTGGAAAATAATTGCGATAGGGGCCGTGTATCATCCGCCCACGGGTGGTCCATGCGCCGCCGCGCAAAACCTTGGTATCGCCGAACAGCATGCATGAATATTCTTTGTAGGCATCGGCTTTGAATTGTGGAAATCCGTTGAAGGTATCCTCGGTCCATTCCCAGACATTGCCCAGCATCTGACGACAGCCAAATGCGCTGTCGCCATCGGGGAGTGCGGCGACATCGATCGTTCCCAAAGCTCTGGCATCCAGATTGGCGCGGGTCACATCCGGCGGCGTCTCGCCCCAAGGGTAACGCCTTTTGTGTGCAGCCAAGCCACCATCGGCCGCCTTTTCGCCAAGGGCGGCGGCTTCCCATTCGGCTTCTGTTGGCAAGCGAAGACCCGCCCAGCGGCAATAGGCGTTGGCTTCAAACCAGTTCACGTGAATAACGGCCTCGTTCACGGGTAGCGCTATGGTCACATCAAAACGTCTGACCAGCCAGCTTCCCGGTTCCTTAGAAATCCAATAAACCGGATGCTCGGCGTTCGCCTCACCCCGCCATGTCCAACCCTCATCGGTCCAAAATTCTGGCCGTCCATAGCCACCCTCGTCGACGAAGGCCTGAAATTCCCCGTTGGTGACGGGGGCCTTGGCAATTTCAAAAGGGGCAAGCATCACCGGATGCGCCCATTTTTCATTATCGAAAAGAAACGGGGCATCTTTAGGCGCGCCCAGTAAAAATTCGCCACCGGGAATCTTGGCCCAGCCTGCGTGTGATCCAGCTGCCCGTTCCGCCGAAACATCCGCAGCAATGGCAAGGTTTGGTGTGGGATAAGCCAGCGCTTGGCGCGCCCACAAAAAGGCCTCTGTGTGCATATCTTCATGAAAGATGGCGAACTGATAGATAAAACTGTCTTGTTCTGATGCGATTGTTTCTTGAAGGCGCTCCGTCAACAGATCGAGGACCGTTTGCATATAGGCAAAGGTTTCGCTGCGATCCAAAAGCGGCAAATCCCACCGGGTATCATGGGCAACGGCAATGGAATCATAAAGTTCATCGGCCCTGTCGCCCAGCACGGAGTCTTTCCCGTACAGTTGGCGCAGGATGAAAAATTCGTAAAAATAAGCCACATGGGCGATTTCCCAGCGCAGGGGATTAACAATCGGCAACTTGGGCCCCATGAGCTGTTCGTCGGTCAGGTCACCAACCAGTTCTAGGGTTCGGCTTCTGGCGTCTTTCATGGTATCAATTAAATATGCAGTGCTGACAGGCGTGGTCATGGATTATCCTAAGGTTGGAGAGCGTTAAGTGAAGATTAGCCTAATTACTCCAGCCAAGAAACAGTCTAAAAATGGCAACCGTACCACGGCGCTTCGCTGGGCCAGAATGCTGCGCCAAGACGGCCACCATGTGCAGGTCAAGGTCGATTACGCCGGCGAAGATATTGATTTGATGATCGCCATTCACGCGTGGCGAAGTGCGGATTCCATCGAACATTACCGCCAACGCTTTCCAGACGGACCATTGGTGCTTTGTCTGGGCGGCACCGATGTTAATACGTTTTTAAAAACCCAGCCAGCCACAACGTTGCGCTCCATGCAAAGGGCAGACGCGCTCATTTGTCTGCACGACCTTATCTTTGAGGAGCTTCCCCAGTCCCTACGACAGAAGCTTCATGTGGTTCGTCAATCGGCGATGCCCTTAACAAGCCCCCGGCGACCCGCACAGAAAAACTTCGATGTTTGTGTTATCGGCCACCTGCGAGACGAAAAAGATCCGTTCCGTACGGCGCTGGCGGCACGGCTTTTGCCGCCCAGTTCAAAGGTCAGGGTGATCCATCTGGGCAAGGCACATTCGCCCGCCTTTACCAATCAGGCCAAGTCCGAAATGGCCAATAATCCGCGCTATTTCTGGAAAGGCGAAGTGCAAGGCTGGCAGGTGCGGCGCGAGCTTGCCAAAACCCGGCTCATGGTTATCAGTTCGACCCAAGAAGGGGGCGCAAATGTAATTTCCGAGGCCATTGTCGCGGGTGTGCCGATCATCGCGAGTGACATTTCGGGCAACGTCGGCTTGCTGGGGCCGGATTATCCCGGCTACTATTCTGTCGGTGACGAAGTCGCTTTGGCTCACCTGTTGGAACGCGCCGAAACAGATCCAGCATTTCTTAAAAAATTGACGCGCGCCGGGCAAAATTTAAAATCTAAGTTCCGGCCTGCTCATGAACAGGCGGCGTTAGTGCGGATCATTAATTTTGCTGCGAAGAAATAAGCGTCACGGGTTCCAAATCTTCGCCTTTTGCGCTGACGCGGCCAATAATTGCCGTGTCTTCGTAGCCTAGTTTTTGCAAGGCAGCCAAGCAGGCCTGAGCCTGATCAGCCGGCAGGCTGGCCAACAGGCCGCCGGATGTTTGGGGGTCAAAGATCAACGGATAACGCGGGTGGTCTTTCATATGATCAAGATTGCTTATGCCGCGCCGCAAACGAACGTTTGCCGGTTGCAGGGAACTCAAGATGCCTAAGCGAACGGTCTCTTCGGCACCGTCCAAAATGGGCAGCGCGTCTAGATCAATCTCGACATCGGCCTCTGAGGCTTTGGTCATTTCGACCGCATGGCCCAACAGACCAAATCCCGTAACATCGGTACACGCGGTGGCGCCAAACTTAAACACACATTCAGCCGCCAGCCGGTTCGATTGGACCATGGATTTCAAGGCTCCTTCGATCCATCGTCCCTTTGCCTTGTACTGCATATCGGCGGCGAACAGGGTTCCGGTGCCCAGCGCCTTGGTCAGAATTAACAGGTCTCCGGCTTTCATGCCGCCCTTGTGAATAATGGCGTCCCGGTCAGCCAAACCGTTCACCGAAAATCCCAATGCTAATTCCGGGCCTTCGCTGGTATGGCCGCCGACCAGGGTCGCACCGGCTTCGTTGAGGACGTCCAGCGCGCCGCTCATCATTTCCCGTAGTGTTGTTTCCACCTTGGATTCAATGCCATAAGGCACCGTAACGATGGCCAACGCCGTTTGGGCCTCGGCCCCCATGGCGAAGATATCGCTTAAAGCATGGTTGGCAGCAACCTGTCCAAAAACATAAGCGTCATCAATAAAGGACCGGAAATAATCAACGGTATGAACCATCACCTTACCTTTGGGAATTTGCACGACCGCCGCATCGTCGGGGGCATGAAGGCCGACCAGAACATCTTTGTTGTCGATGGGTTTTAAGTCTGACAAGGCCCGGCTCAAGACATTCGCCCCGACCTTGGCACCACACCCCCCGCACCGCATGGCCACGGCGGAAATGTCTTTAAGGGTGGCTGGATCGGCGAGGCCTGCGTTCAGGGGGGCCGCTTGTTCGGGCAACATTTTTGGCAGCTGGCTAAATTTCTGCATGAAACTTCGGTCAATCTGGTCTTTCCATTTCCAGACCCATTTTCCGCCAACGGACTTCCCCCATTTTGAGGCAACGCCATATTTATCTCCGGTGCTGATTAAGACCAGAAATCATGTTTTGGCCTATGACACAGGGCCAACGTTTGGCTCTAGATTTGATGCGGGGGAGCAAATTGTAGCGCCTGCTGCTCGGCAAATGGGTGCTCGGCATATCGATCACCTTATTGTTAGCCATGGCGATAATGACCATGCTGGAGGCGTTAACGGTCTTAAGCGTGCCTTAGATATTTGGCACTTGTCATCGAGTGTGCCGAGACTGGGCAGAGATTGCCATGCACT
>NVTL01000105.1 GCA_002401565.1 Rhodospirillaceae bacterium | reverse complement strand
CGCGGGTCAAGAAGCCGTTCTTTTTCAGCTCAGGGCGCAGGCCCGGCTCGAACAAGTTGAGGCCTTTTGAAATGCCGTGACGAACCGCACCAGCTTGACCGGACAAACCGCCGCCAACGACGGTGCAAAACACGTCAAATTGACCTTCGCGGTCGCAAACTTTGAACGGTTGGTTGATGATCATGCGCAACACGGGACGTGCGAAATAAACTTCGATGTCGCGGCCATTTACGGTCACTTTACCAGAGCCCGGTTTCAACCAGACACGAGCAATTGCATTTTTACGCTTGCCCGTCGCATACGCGCGGCCTTGGGCGTCGAGTTTTGGTGCCGCAACTTCAGGAGCTGCAGCTTCGGTTGTGGTTGCGATATCGCCACCTGCAACCAGATCTTTAAGATCGCCAAGATCAGCCATGTTTATTTGCCCCTTGTGTTTTTAGGATTCATTGATGCGATGTCGAGAACTTCTGGGTTCAGAGCGATATGAGGATGATCCGTACCCGCATAAACATGCAATTTACGCATTTGAGCACGGCCCAAAGGAGAACGGGTGATCATACGTTCAACAGCTTTGATGACAACGCGTTCAGGGTGATCGCCGGTCAAGATATCTTCCATTGTGCGTTCTTTGATGCCGCCGGGGTGACCCGTGTGCCAGTAAAATTTCTTGTCGGTCAATTTGCGACCGGTCAATTTTACTTTTTCAGCGTTGATAACGATGATGTTGTCGCCGCAATCGATGTGCGGTGTGAACATAGGTTTGTGTTTGCCACGAAGACGCAAAGCAATTTGGCTGGCCATACGACCCAGGACAACGTCCTCGGCATCAACGATCAACCATTTTTTTTCAACGTCAGACGGCTTAGCAGAATATGTTTTCATAAACTTGGCCTTCTTGAAATAAAACGAAATGAGGACGCCTATTCGCTAGCGTCCCGTCTTGAAGCGGTTTGTAAGGCACGCCTCCCCCCCTGTCAAACCTTTATTTCGCAACACTCGCTAAATAACACAACAAAAACAACGGGTTACATTTACGGTATTATAATACCCTGTAATTACGGGCTTTTTTGGGCTTATTCTGCTGGAACTTGGACTTTTTTATCATTGGGCAGCAACCAGCCCCCCAAAAAGCCCACAACGGCGAGCGCGCCCAAGATCACGAAAATCCAATAAAAGCCGCCCGTGGCGTCATAGACTTTGCCTTCTAACAAGACGCCAAGTCCGCTGAATCCAAACGCCAGAATGAATTTCAAACCAAACACCAGCGCTCGACGATTGGGCGGAGCATACCGCGCCACCAGAGAATTTTCGATGGGCAGGCCCGCTTGGTTTCCGGAAATGATCAAGAACATCATGATGAACAAGACGGCTCCGCCCAATTGAGACGCCGCCACCAAACACAGGGCTTGGAAAAAATACACGATGATATAAAGCTTTTTGAGCGAATAACGGTCGCACATGCGTCCCACCATCAACTGCACACCCCCGGCAAAGATATAAACCGACGCCACCAACATGCCCACGCCAAACACCCCGTCCGTGCTGTCAAAGCCCGTCAGTTCGGTGAACCGCACGGAAAACAGTTTTGGCAATGCGGGCGACAGGGTTTGATAAATCAGCCCCGTGCACAACATGGTCACCGCCAGCACTAAAATAGTGCGCACAATTTCGCCTTTTTCGGCTTTGTGGTGAACTTCATCAGCCCTGGGGCGATCATGAATAATGTCGCGTTTCATCAACACAAAAAAGACAACTCCAACCGCAAGGATCAAAACACCCGGCACAATGAACGCCGCTCGCCAGCTGTAGGCATCGGTCAGGTAACCCGCCGATAAAGCCGCAACGGATGGTCCAACCGTGCCAAACACACCGTTCAGGCCCAAGGCCGCGCCGCGTTTTTTGACCTGACTGACCAACCACGCGAACCCCACGGGGTGATAAATCGATCCAAATATTCCAGTGAACGTCAGCGTCAGCACCAATTGGGTCGGCGTGGCGGCAAAGCCCGTCATAATCATGCCCAGCCCCACACCAAAATAATAAAGCGACATCATGCCCGCCGCCGACCATTTGTCGCCAATCCACCCGGCAATCGGTGCGCCGACGCCATACAGGATGTTGCCAATGACAATCAGGCTGACGACTTCGCCGTGGCTGAGGTTCATTTCCGATTCTAACGTCAACGCCACGACAAAAAAGATCGGCGCCATCAGGTGGGCAATGGTGTGCCCAACACAGGAAAAACCAAGGGATAAACGTGCAGATTGTTCAGACATAAATAAAATACCTTAAGTGAGCTGAATCATTATAATGGGCATTCTAATAACCAATAACAATGAGGCATGCAATGTTTGGACTGTTCGGCAAAGACGAAAAAGATATCGAMGMGCTTATCGCRAATAAAGAYTAYGACGAGCTYCCGACMGAARTCATTGATSAAATTGCAAAAGATCTRATTTTRACCACSGAATTTGCAATGSCCGAATATCGCGTCACCCAACGTTTGGAAATCATCACGGCGGAATGCGTTTTTGGCATGAATATGTTTCGCGACATGTTTGCGTCGATCCGCGACATTGTTGGTGGACGGTCTGGGGCTTCGCAAAAAGTATTGCGCGACGCTCGGAAAACCTGTTTGACGGAACTGCGCCGCGAAGCGTTAATTGCCGGAGCAGATGCGGTGATTGGCGTGGACTTAAATTACAACGAAATTTCCGGCGATGGAAAATCCATGTTGATGGTGGTCGCCAGTGGCACCGCGGTAACCTTGGAAAAATTGTGATGGAAAAGCTGTGATGTTCGACATAGGCATGGACTTTCTGAGCGTCTAAGTTTCAAAAAATTCATTCATTCAAAACGAAACACGACTTTCTTTATGATCAAATCGTTATACCAAGACCATTTTGGCGTTCGGGAAAATCCTTTTTCCATTCTTCCCGATCCCAGCTATCTGTTTATGAGCGAACGCCATCAAGAGGCCTTGGCTCATATGGCCTATGGCATCAGCGGTCATGGCGGTTTTGTCTTGTTAACCGGGGAAGTCGGCACCGGAAAAACCACCATTTGCCGGGCCTTAATTGAAAACCTGCCCCAAGACGCCGAACTGGCTTTGATTTTAAACCCCAAGCTGTCCGAAGCCGAACTGTTGGCCACTATTTGCGATGAAATGCACATCACGTACGAGCCCGGCACCACCAGTTTGAAGGTCTTTTTTGATCTGATTAACGATGCCTTGCTCGCCGCCCATGCGGCGGGTCGCAATCAGGTGTTGTTGATTGACGAAGCCCAAAACCTGTCCAATCCGGTGTTGGAACTGATCCGCCTGCTGACCAATTTGGAAACGTCAGAAAAAAAACTACTGCAGATTATTTTGGTGGGCCAGCCCGAACTGAATGAAATTTTGGCCCAAGAAAGCCAACGTCAAACCGCCCAACGCATCACCGCGCGCTATCATTTATTGCCGTTAACTCAGGCCGAAACCCAACAGTATATTACCCACCGTATGAGCGTCGCCGGATTGGATGGCGATGTGTTTTCGGCTGGCGCTTGTAAAGTGATCTTTAAGGCCGCAAACGGCATTCCCCGCCTGATTAATTCCGTATGTGACCGGGCTTTGTTGGCGGCGTATGTCGAAGGCCGTAAACAAATCAGCAAAAAACTGGCCTTGGGCGCGGCCCAAGAAGTCTTCACCAATCCGGGGCTTGCTGGAAAATCTTCGGTGTTGAGCTCGCTTGTTTTGGTTTTGACGGTTTTAGGTTTGCTGATTTGGATCGGCCTTGATCCGTTTGGTACTGGTGTGCAAAATAAAATAAAGACCTTTGTTGCCCCGTATCTGCCCATCTATGTATCCGAACCTGCGCCTGTTGCCCCTGCACCAGAGCTCAAAGAAACTGTAACGGCTCCCGTAACGCCCGCCACCCCGGCGAAACCCCAAGATATCTCATCGACCAAAGGCTCGGCGCTTGATGCCTTGATCCAATCGGGCACCCCCGATATTGCGTTTCAGGGCCTGTTTGAATTGTGGGGCAAAGATTATGCCCAAATCAAAGGCAATGGCCCCTGTGAAAAAGCCAAAACGGCTGGCTTAGACTGTAGCCAAGGTCAAACCGATCTTTTGGGCTTAAAAACCATGAACCGCCCGGTGGTGACATCTTTGGTGATGCCCGATGGCGAACATATCTATGGCATCGTTGCCGCGATCAAGAACACTGGCGACACAGAACAAGTGCGCCTTGATTTTTTAAATCGGTCTCTGACGTTATCGACCAAGGCCTTTGTGTTGCGGTGGCCCGGTGATTATTTGGTTTTGTGGAACAATGCTTTTAAGGAGTCCGAGACCTTAACGTTTGGGCGACAAGGCAAGGATGTGCAAGAGCTCAGACGGTTGCTTGCTGTGTCTGGCTACAGCAATGCCCCCAACAATATTTTAGGCAAAGGCAGTTTGTTTTTTGGCCCAACTTTGCGCGACACTATACAGGCCTTTCAAACCGATCATGGCTTGAGCGCAGATGGCACACCATCGCCCGAAACCTTGATGCACATTACAGGCGCGGCAAAATCAACAGCGCTGCCTGCCCTGTATCCCCCCAAAGGAGGGCAACATGTCTTATATCCTTGATGCCCTGAAAAAATCCGATGCCGAACGCAAACGCGCGCAACAGGAAAAAACTGACGACAGTCCTGCCCCCGTACCCAGCCTGTCGTCCGAAAACCCCAAAAAGCCATGGGCTGGTATTTTCGCGGGGGGCTTTGCCGTCGTTGCGGTTTTGGGCCTTGGCGTATCCTTTATGGTGAATAACGATACCCCGGTCCCGGTAACTCACCCGGAAACTAAACCACAAGTGGCTAAAGTTGTTGAGCCTGTTGTTGAAGTTGCGTCAAAACCTGAACCAAAGCCAGAGCCAAAGCCGGAACCAAAACCAGAGCCTAAAGTTGAGCCTAAACCAGAGCCAAAGCCGATTGTTGCTCTAAAACCCAGCCTGCCCTCTTTAAAATCGGCCAAGGCTTATGTGGACCGGGCGTGGACCAGCATGGATGGAGGGCTGTATGGTCAGGCGCTCAGCGATTTAGATTTAGCCCTGGCCAGCGAGCCCGCCTTTGCCGCCGCTTGGTTTGCTCACGGTTGGGCGAACGAAAAAAACGGCAACCAAAAAGCAGCCGTATCGGATTATAACCACGCCATCGAGGCCAAACCTGATCATGCGTTTGCGTTGTTCAGCCGGGGATTCTTGAACCTGTATAACGGCAACCTGCAAGCCGCCACGGTCGATTTTGTGCGTACCCAAGGCGTTGCTTCCGATGAAGCGTTGCGCCTGTACAGTCATTTGTGGCTGTACATTGCCCGTCAACGGTTGGGGCAAAATGCCCGGTCTCGCCTGCTCGATACCTTCGAAACCCAAAATCTTCCTGTATGGCCGGGGCCTTTGGTGAAATATTTCCAAGGCACACTGGACGAACAGGCCGTAATTGACGCCATAGAAAGCTCAACCGATGACGTGCGCAAAGAACGCCGGGCGACCGGATACTTTTTCTTAGGCGTGTTTGAACAATTGACCGGAAACAATCACAATGCGCGGATTTATTTTGAAAAAACCCTCGCCACCGGGGCCGTTCAATATCGTCAATACGAAGCCGCCGGGCGTGAACTTAAACGCTTAAACCGTTAATTCACAAAAAAACCACCCCTAAAGGTAGCCGCCCCACCCCCTAGGGTGTTCCCGTTTCTCGCGGTAAAGGGTACTTAAGCGCCATATCCTACCCATTATGATCGTAAGATCGCAAGAATGTGAGATACACATGCCTTTAAACCGCACCACAGTTACCCACTTTTTGATCGAATCCATGCGCGACAAGCACGGACACGGCAACCTGACGCTTCTGCTCAACGATGTCATCACCGCCTGTAAAGTGATTTCCGACCAAGTGAACCACGGTGAACTTGTTGGCGCGCTTGGCAGTGCTGGCACTGAAAACATCCAAGGCGAAACGCAAAAGAAATTGGACATCTTGTCCAATGACATCTTTTTGCAGTTCAACTCCTTTGGCGGCCACAGCATGGCATTATGATGAATACGAGTTTTCTGTTTCTTTTGATGAAGAAGATAATTGGAAACTTACTACTATTTCTATTGGTTCTCCTGAATGTA
>NVTL01000104.1 GCA_002401565.1 Rhodospirillaceae bacterium | reverse complement strand
GAGGATTTTCCTTCATGGCGCTGTTCACGATTTTCGTGATGGCGTGTTTTGTCGGTTATTTTGTGGTGTGGAGCGTTACGCCCGCCTTGCATTCCCCGTTGATGGGTGTGACCAACGCCATTTCATCGGTGATCATCGTCGGCGCGCTGATCGCCGCCGGTCCGGCTGATATGAATATTTCCAAGGTTTTGGGCTTTATGGCCATTATCTTGGCTTCGGTGAACATTTTTGGGGGCTTTATCGTCACCCAACGGATGTTGCTGATGTTTAAAAAGAAAAAGAAATAGGAGCGCTGGAAAATGTCTGAAAACCTAAGCGCTTTTGCGTATTTGATCGCTTCCGTTTGCTTTATCCTTGCGTTGCGCGGGCTAAGCCATCCGGAAAGTTCTCGCCGTGGCAACATGCTGGGCATTGCCGGTATGGTGATTGCCATTGTCACCACCTTGGTTGATCCCACTGTGGTTAGTTATTCGACGATTATTGTCGGATTGCTGATCGGTGGGTCCATCGGTGGCTTTATCGCCATGAAAATCGAGATGACATCGTTGCCACAATTGATTGCGGCCTTTCACTCGTTGGTGGGTTTGGCGGCAGTGTTGGTAGCGTCTGCGGCTTTGTTTAACCCAAGCGCGTATGGATTGGGTGCCGTGGGCCAAATCGGCCCCGTAAGCTTGGTTGAAATGGGGCTTGGTGCCGCGATTGGTGCGGTGACGTTCTCTGGGTCATTGATTGCTTTTGCGAAACTGCAAGGCCTCATGTCCGGTGCGCCGATCACCTTCCCCATGCAACATAAAATCAATGCCGCGATGGGCATTGGTCTTGTGGTCTTGTTCTTTATCTTTGCCACAACCGAAAGCTATACGGTGTTTATCGCCTTRGCWTTGSTGGCGTTTGTTTTRGGRTTCTTGATCATCATTCCCATCGGCGGYGCGGATATGCCCGTTGTKGTRTCGATGTTGAATTCYTATTCCGGTTGGGCCGCTGCRGGYATTGGTTTCACGTTGGGCAATCCGTTGCTGATCGTGACCGGGGCCTTGGTGGGWTCTTCTGGTGCCATCCTTAGCTAYATCATGTGCAAAGGCATGAACCGTTCRATTTGGAACGTTTTGYTGGGTGGATTTGGYTCCGACACCGGGGGCGCCACTGCGGCGCAAAGCCCCACGGGTGGCACGGTCAAATCGGGTTCTGCCGACGACGCCGCGTTCATTATGGGCAACGCCTCCAAAGTCATCATCGTGCCGGGTTACGGCATGGCGGTGGCGCAAGCTCAGCACTCGCTTCGTGAAATGGGCGATTTGTTAAAAGCCCAAGGCGTTGATGTATCCTATGCCATTCACCCCGTTGCGGGGCGTATGCCGGGTCACATGAACGTATTGTTGGCCGAAGCAAACGTGCCGTACGACGAAGTGTTTGAACTCGAAGAAATCAACAACGAGTTTTCAACCGCCGACGTGGCCTTTGTGATTGGGGCGAACGACGTCACCAACCCAGCGGCCAAAACAGACAAGGACAGCCCGATTTATGGCATGCCGATTTTGGACGTCGAAAAAGCCGGAACCGTGTTGTTCTTAAAACGCGGTATGAGCTCTGGTTACGCGGGCGTCGACAACTCTTTGTTCTTTGCCGACAGCACGATGATGCTGTTCGGTGACGCCAAGAAAATGACGGATGAAATCGTGCAGGCTTTGGGTTCTTAACACCCAATCGATCAAGCGAATAAAAAAAGGCGGCCCCAGAAACGGGGTCGCCTTTTTTTGTTGTTGAATTCAATTTACGTCATTAATTCATTGTGACATTTTGTGGCTGCTGGTGTATGCATGTTGCCATGAACAGAAAGAGGCTGAGATGACAGATATTAAAAAAGAGGAGTCCATCGTTAAGTGGAAAGTGTCCTTTAACATGGGCGTGGTGATGATCGATAACGAACACAAAGCGATCTTTGCGGCGATGAAAGACGTTGAAAAGGCGATCCTTGAAAAGGATTACGAAGGCTGTGTAAGCCGTTTAACGGATACTCTTGAAATCATCAAAACGCATTTTAAAAATGAAGAAACGCTGCTCCGTAAATTCAACTACCCTACGGTAGACTATGATGAACACGTTGCTTATCACAATGAGCTCCTGCTCAAGGCAAGAGCCGTCATGGTACTGTGCGAAGAAAAGGCAGCCGACAAGGACGTGGGCGAATGTTTTAGGGGCATGATAAAATTCCTCGTTGATGACATCATCGTCGGTGATTTGAATTTCAAAAAATTCCTCAAAGACAAAGGTCTCATAAGTCCTTCGTCCTGAAGACCATATCCAACCTGATCAGGTCTTAATCACATAAATAGACGCTTCCAAATCACCGCCTGCGGTGTTCACCGTGATGGCGGCGCGCTGGTAACCTTTGCCTTCGAATTCATCAAGGCGGGGCCAGCGTGCCATAGGGTGGCGAGGGGTGTATCGGCTGAGTGTTTTGTGTTTATCATTTTGTCACCAGTCAATTGGCGTACCATCATAATTGAAAAAGCCACCGCTGTTTTTAGGACTTGCGTTGGCGATGACTTGGCGTAGGCCGCTTACACTTTCGGGCGCATCAATCAAGCCATTAGGCCCGCCCATGTCGGTGCGGACCCAGCCGGGATGGAGGATGATGACGTTGATGGCAAGCTCATCTAAATCATGGGACAGGCTTTTCATGACGGCGTTTAAAGCGGCCTTTGACGAACGATAGATGTAACTTCCGCCTGATGAATTGTCGGTCATTGATCCCATTTTAGAACTCAACGTGGCAATGCATTTGAAATCGCTGGCCGCCACATGCGGGGCAAAGCTTTCCGACAGGTGCAGCGGGGCCATCACATTGGTTTTCATCACGTCCGGCCAAGCGTCAAAATTAATGCTGTTCAGGCTGTCGCCCTTGGGGCCATAGACGCCTGCGTTATTGATCAACACATCGATCTTGGTGCCGCTCAATTGTTTGGCCAATGCGGTCACGGCGGCAAAATCGGTAACGTCCAACGCCTGTACTTCACAGTTTTTAAGGTCGTTCAATTCAGCCGCGTCATCAGGACGGCGACAGGTGGCGATAACGTGCCAACCGTCTGCTGCATATTGGCGGGCGAATTCTAAACCCAGCCCTCGATTTGCTCCGGTAATCATCACGGTCGACATGGCGGCATCCTTCTGTAAATTTCAAATGTCTGTGCCTTTATCGTTATCATCATCGACAAGTGATCGCAATGTTGCCTACACTTAAAGTCCCAAGATATGAGGTTCCGATGAGTGCTGTTGAAATATATGTTTGTACAAAAGGCCAAGCCTTAAAAGAAGGCAAGGTCACGTATAGCCAAAGCATTTATGATAAAAAAGACGCCGAAGAAGATGCTTTGGCGCGGGCCAAACGCAACGCAAAAATTCACCGCATTGCCTATTACAAGGTCAATGACGAAGGCGACTTTAAGATGTTGTATTCGTATACCAACAAGGCCCTAAACGCGCCACCCAAAGTCGAGGCCGTTGCCCCTAAAAAACGCAAACGCAAAAAGCCCGTTAAAAAAACGTTTTGGCAAAAACTATTTGGCCTTTGAAAAAGAGGAACGTCGATGGATCGTTTGTTCCGACCAAAACGCAACGCATTTGGCCGTACGTTTGTAAATAAAAATTCAATCACAGGAAATGGGATGCAGGACCTGTGATCGTGTGAGATAACGACCTTATGAACACAYCAAAAATAAACATTTCTATGACGCCCTTTGAATGGGGCCTGCTGATTTTGCTTTCCATATTGTGGGGCGGATCGTTCTTTTTTAATGGTGTCATCGTAAAGGAACTGCCGACCTTTACGGCGGTGGTCAGCCGGGTCGCGCTGGCGGCCATGATTTTGTGGTTGGTGATGAAATTTACGGGTAAAAAAATGCCCCTATCTCGGCCTGTGTGGGCGGCTTTTTTGGTGATGGGATTGTTAAACAATGTGATTCCGTTCAGCCTGATCGTATGGGGGCAAATCCATATTGCGTCCGGCGTGGCGTCGATTTTGAACGCCACAACACCGCTGTTCACCGTATTGGTGGCGCATGGCCTGACGACGGATGAAAAACTGACCGGGCCGCGTATTTTGGGCGTGCTGTTGGGCTTGTTCGGTGTGGCTTTAATGATTGGCGTGGATGTAACAGACGCGCTCAGCAACAATGTTTTGGCTCAATTGGCGTGTTTGGGGGCGGGCTTGTCTTATGCTTTTGCGGGCGTTTATGGGCGGCGGTTTAAGGCCATGGGCTTAACCCCTATGGCGACCGCAACCGGACAAGTCACCGCGTCCAGCATTGTCTTGTTGCCCATCGTCATGTGGGTCGATCAACCGTGGACCTTGGCGATTCCCAGCGCCCCCGTGATTTGGGCCTTGATTGGTCTTGCTTCGGTTTCCACGGCGTTGGCGTATTTGATTTATTTCAGAATTTTGGCCACGGCGGGGGCCACCAATATTTTGCTGGTGACGTTTTTGGTCCCCGTGAGTGCGATTATTCTGGGTATTATGGTTTTGGACGAAGTTCTGTTGAAGGAACATTTGATGGGCATGGCGCTGATCGGTCTGGGTCTCGCCGCCATTGATGGACGATTGATAAGGATGTGGCGAAAATCATGACGCAGGATGAGGCCAGATGGAAAGCGGTTTGTGACCGGGATGTTGCGCAAAACGGAGTGTTTATTTATGCCGTCAAAACCACCGGAATTTTCTGTCTGCCCAGTTGTTCGTCGCGTCAGGCCAAACGCGAAAATGTCGATTTTTATGAAACGGTAAGACAAGCCCAAAAAGCAGGTTTTCGCGCGTGCAAAAGATGCTTGCCGGACCAGTTCGGAACCAGTCCTCAGGTTGATGTGATCCGCACGGCCTGTGAAGATCTGCAAAATTTAGAAACGCCTCCTGACCTTGAAACTCTTGCCCAAACGGCAGGCTTAAGCCCCGCTCATTTTCAAAAGGTATTCAAAAAGATCGTCGGTTTGTCGCCCAAGCGCTACGCCATGGCGGTGCGAAAGCAACGATTGTTGCGGGATCTAAATTTGTCCGACAGCGTCACCAATGCGATTTATGACGCCGGTTATAGCAGCAGTTCTCGTGCTTATGCAGATATGGGCACCCAAGGCCTCAGCCCCAAAAATCGCCAAAGCGGCGGCCGGGGGGAAGTGGTGCGGTTTGCCACAGCGAAATCTGACCTTGGCGAAATTGTTGTTGGCGCGACCGAACGCGGTATTTGCTTGGTTGAGTTTTCGACCAAAGGCGAACAGCTTTTAAAAACGCACTTTCCCTTGGCCGAGCTTAAACCCGCCGATGCAGATTTGGCTGGGGAGGTGGTCGAGATCGTATCGCAAATCAATCAGCCCCGCGCTGGTTTAAGCTTGCCCCTCGACATTCAGGGCACCGCTTTTCAAGAACGCGTTTGGCAGGCTTTGCAAGACATTCCATTGGGTAAAACCGTCAGTTATGCCCAGCTCGCAACGGCAATCGGCCAACCCACAGCAGCCCGCGCGGTGGCCAGCGCCTGTGCCAAAAACAGCCTCGCCGTTGTCGTGCCGTGCCACCGGGTGGTGCGGGGCACGGGCGAACTCAGCGGTTATAAGTGGGGTGTGGACCGTAAGCAGGCCCTGTTGAACCTAGAATCCAAGGTTAAAAAAACAAACAAATAACCATTCACTTAAATCTTAATGTAAGTCGAGATAACCTGAAAGGTTGTAATCGTGACGCATTATAACTAGTATGTGTACTGTTTTATGCCATCATATTGATGGCAAGCAGTGTTGGGGGAATGGTTTAATGAATTTTTTAAAATATGGGGCGGTGATTGTTGCTGGCCTGTCTTTATCAGGTTGTGGAATGACGATGTTCACGGAACCTGCCACTAATCCCGTTGTTGAAGATAGGGTTGGGGATATTGCGCGAACCTTGGCGACCAAAGCAGAACGTCGGTTGGTTCTCTTTCCAACAGTGGGGGAAAATCGGGGTAAGTTTTGTGCAGAACCTTCACCTGATGCTACGGAAAGCCTAACAGCTTCTTTTGCAGCTGCTTTGACGATACACGCAAAAACAATGCAAAATGATATTTCGGGAGGCGGAAATATTGCGCGCTCTCTTGCTACGGCTGTCGGGCAGCTCCCACCCCGAACCCAAGGGCTTCAGCTTTATCGAAATGGTGTGTACGCGCTGTGTCAAAGCAGGATCAATGATTTTATAACGGCGGATGAATATGCCATTGCGCTTCATAAATTGAGAGATGCTTCAGAGCGGTTGATTGCTCAAGAAATTAAGCTTCCTAACTGGAATGCGAACCTTGGGGTAGAGGTCGTTGCCCCTGCTCAGGCTGCTCAGGCTGCTCAGGCTATTCCATCAATTGCTTTAAAACCCGAAAAAAAATAACAAAATTATTTTCCACTAAAAAACCCGCCACCTGAAACAGGGGGCGGGTTTTTGGGAATCGAAATTCCAGAAGTGTGAACTAAAAGGTTTCTAGAAACCTTCGCGTTCCAGGCGCTTGCGCTCCATTTTACGAGCACGGGAAACGGCCTCGGCCTTTTCGCGT
>NVTL01000103.1 GCA_002401565.1 Rhodospirillaceae bacterium | reverse complement strand
GGCCAGACAGACCTCCCCACTTGTGTTGGGAATCAGAAGTTATTTATCGAGGGCCGCGTATTATGTACGCCTACCTGCCCCACACGCGGGAATATGGTATTCGGGTTTTGGATATGTCAAAACCCGTGGATCATCAGCCCATCGTTATCCGCCCCGTACCGTATTGCCCGTTTTGTGGAAAAGAACATCCACCATCTTTGCGGACCGAATGGGAAAAACGCATGCATGACCGGGGCCTTGACCCCACCATCCCCCGCAATCCTTTCAGCGAACCCTTGCCCGATGGTTTAGATGGGGAACATTGGTGGCGCCAAGAACAACAGAAAAGTCCAAATGCCGTCTTCGGATATCCGCCTTTACATACCGTGTAAAATAGTGAGAACTGGCGTTAGAGACTATGTTTCTCAGAAAGACTACGATGCCTTTATGCAACAACAAGATGATCGGGTGCCGCTAAATTACCGTAAAACCACCAGTGCGACGGCTGGTCGACTGGTCGGTGGTCTTTACACCACCGCAACCGAAGTCCTGCCCGGATTTTCACAAAGCAACGCGGCGGGAACACAGACTCTACGGGCTTTGAGGGCTGGGGCGTCCCAAGCCGAAGTTCAGCGCATGGCGATTGCGGGGCCTTTTTTTTGCCAATTTTTTTGCGTTATACTCTATCGTTAAAGAGAATCTCGTAAATTAAGGCCTATATCATGTTGCCCACCTATTTGATCGATAGCATTATTTTATTAACGGCGGCCGTCGTTTTGGTGCCGTTGATGCAATACCTGCGTTTGGGCTCGATCATTGGCTATTTGGTGGCGGGCATTGTGGTTGGCCCTTGGGTCTTAAGCCTGATCACTGAAGTTGAAGAAATCCGCCATTTTTCTGAGCTGGGCGTGGCCTTTTTGCTGTTCATCATCGGTGTAGAGCTGAAACCGCAACGCCTGCTTTTGATGAAAAAGTGGGTGTTTGGCTTAGGCACGGCTCAGGTTGTCGTGACCGGATTGACGCTGATGGGCGCCTCAATGCTGTTTGGGCTCAGCATCGCGCAAAGCCTGATTGTTGGCTTTGGCTTGGCCTTGTCGTCAACCGCCTTTGTTCTGCAATTGCTGATCGACAAGGGGTTGATTGGCACCTTGGCGGGCAAGCGGTCCTTTGCCATTTTATTGCTGCAAGATTTGGCCGTGGTGCCCCTGTTGGCGCTGGTCCCCCTGTTGGCCCAAGACGATATCACGTTGGGCATGGATTTAGCCCTTGCGTTTGGTGAAGCCGCGCTGATTTTGGTCCTTATCGTTTTGGGCGGACGCTATTTGATACGCCCGGTTTTGCATCTGGTGGCCAAGACTGGAAACACCGATATCTTTGCCGCCGCCGCCCTGCTTTTGGTTTTGGGCGTGGCCGGGCTGATCACGCTGGCCGGGTTTTCCATGGCCATGGGGGCCTTTGTTGCGGGTTTGTTGATTGCCAATTCAGAATACCGCCATCAAGTCTTGGCCGATATCCAACCTTTCCGGGGATTGTTGCTAGGGCTGTTTTTCATGTCTGTGGGCATGTCCATGGATTTTGGCATCCTGGCCCAAAACGGGCATTATCTGGTTTTAGCATTGTTGGGTTTATTGGCGGTGAAAGCCGGCATTATTTGGGTTTTGGCCCGCTTGTTTGGCGTGCCCGCTCACCCGACCATTGCCGTGTCGTTAATTTTGGCGCAAAGCGGTGAATTTGGATTTGTGATTTTTGGCGTAGCCCTCAGTCAAAACCTCATCGAAAAGGCCCTGTTTGATCAGCTGATTTTGGTGGTGTCCATGAGCATGATCGCCACCCCTGTTTTGGCCATGTTAGCCAACAAATATTTCACCAGCAAGACGGCGGTTCCCGAAACCCATTTACCACAATCCGCGACCATTTCCGACCGCCAAGTCATCATTGTCGGGTTCGGGCGTGTGGGGCGGCGCGTGGCCAAAATGTTGGACGAAGCCAAGACCGCCTATACCGCCATTGATTACAACGCGGACATCGTGAATCAATACCGCTTAAAAGGCTTTCCGTTGTATTTTGGCAATGCCGCAAGCCTTGAAGTGCTGATCAGCGTTGGCGTGAAAAAAAGCCAACTGGTGATCGTCACCATCGATCAAAAAGAGACCTCGAAACACCTTGTAAGAAAGCTCCGCAAACTGTCTTCGACTTTGCACATCGTGGCGCGCGGCAAAGACAGTGAACATTGCGCGCACTTAAAACAAGCCGGAGCAGATGAAATCGTATCCGAAGCCTTCGAAGCCAGCCTGCAACTGGGCACAGACGTCCTGCAAAGGCTCGACCATCCCGCCGATCTCATCCAGAAAATTCAGCAAAAAATGCGTGACGAAGTCCAAATCAGTTTAGATAAAGAAACGCCTTAAAGGCCAGAATCGGTCAAGCTGTCATAAACCCGGTTGTCGGTGAAATGGATTCCGCATTCGGTTTTTTTACGGCCTTTCCAGCGCCCGGCCCGGACGTTTCCGGCTGCGCACGATTTTAAGGTGCACGGTTCGCACCCCAGCGAGCTGTAGCCTTCTTGCACCAACGGGTGCGGCGGCAGGTTGCGGTTCTTAAACGCCGATTGGATGTCTGTGGGCGTAAAGTGAGCCAGCGGATTCACTTTGATGTGCGGACCCGACAATTCAACCGTTTTCAGGTCTGATCTTTTGTCGCCGTGGTGGCGTTTTCGCCCGCCGATCAACACTTCAAATTCCGATAACGCCTGAGCATACGGCATCACTTTGCGCACGTGGCAGCACGCATCGGGATCGGTTTCAAACAGCGTTCCTTGTGGGTCCGTATTTTCAACCAACAGGGCCGGAGCCTTTAAGGTTTGTACATTGCTCAGCCCCAGATGATCGGCAAGCTGGTCGCGGTAATCCGTGGTGGCCGCAAACAAGCGCCCGGTGTCGACAAAGATCACCGGAGTCGCTTTGTTCACTTGGGCCACCAAATCCAACAGCACGGCACTTTCCGATCCAAAGGACGAAGTTACGGCTATTCTTAAGGTGTCGGCATGGCTCAACACATTTTCCAACAGTCCTAAGCCATCCAAGCCCAGCCAGTGAGAAAACGTATCGTCACTCACCAATGGCATTACAATTTTGGTTTGTGCTATCATTCAGCCGCCCCCGCTAGGGTGTTGGGCGCCCCCGCTAGGGAATTAGAAATATCGCTCAAAATCCGTTCGACTTCTGCGTCCGCAACATTTTGCCACGTGGCTAAGGCGGGCAAAGCTTGCAGCGCCGCCGTTGTCGATTTCTCGGCCAGCGTCACGGCGTTCACCGCTGCYTCGAACGTSGCYTGCAARKYYGCATTRTGRSYCCAATGATTGCGAATGGTGGCAAAYACGGMYTCARWCTTTGTSACSCCYTTGTCTTCGCCSGCAATCACCAACAAACGYTGAGCCGGCAAACGCAAAGCTTTTTGCAAATTCGCCACGGTGTCTTCATGACGACCGACAGTGTGCGAACGCAACACATCAGATCGAGCCACTTGGCTTAAGTCTGTCAAGAATTCCGCAACCACGGCCCCCGCAGCACATTCGCCCGTGGACGTTGCCGGGGGAACAAATTCAAAATCGCTACCCAGATCAAAGATATGCTTGGCCGCTTTCAATTTATCGTCGCCGACAACCGGAGCCAAGAGAGCATTTAGACCATCTTTGCCCAAATTTTCAGCCCATTCGCGCACGCTTTGCCCTTGGTCCAAGGCCGGTCCTAAATCTGTTAACAGAAGTTTTAAAGCGTCTTTGACAAAACGCACGGGCAGAACCGGGCCTAATACGCCGTGTTGTTCAGGGCTTCCACCCAAATGGATTTGGTAATGTGGGGCTGGTTTGCCTTCGATTTTTTTCGCCACGCCGTGAAAACCAATGTCGCCAATGTGGTGCTGGCTGCACGAGTTATGGCAGCCCGAAACACGTACTTTCACGCCCTTCAATCCGGTAAATTCGGCTTGGGCATCTAACAAGCTTTCCCCCAACACGTGGCTATCAGTGATGCCAATGGCGCACGTTGATGTGCCGGGGCAAACCACCAAATCTTTTAAGGCATGTTCACGACCGCTGGCATCTAAACCAAGGTTGCGAACCGCAGTGATAAAGTTTTCCAACTGATCATGACCGATGCCCAAAGCAACAATGTTTTGTGTGCGGGTAAGACGCAATTGGGTTCCGCCTGCCCGTTCGGCAACTTCGGCAAGACCTGTTAATTGTTTCGACGACAACCAACCCAATGGCACTTCGATGAAGACGTTTTTTCCGGTCTCGACAGGGGCACCCCACGTTAAGCCTTCCCACGCCGGAGCCGCGAGGCTCTTCAGGTGGTCAAATTCTTGACGGGCCAAGTCAACAAACTTTTCCGCGCCAAATTTTTTCACCAAAAACTTAATACGCGATTTGTTTTTATTGGTCCGTGTGGAATGACGAATGTGCAGGCGCGCCAGGGCTTCTTGCACCGTGATTAAATCGGCTTCTTCGACAAAGTCAAAAACCTGAATGGCTGTAATGGGTTGAATGCCCAATCCACCGCCTGCGACAATGCGAAAGCCTTTTTTTCCATTCTGTTCGGTGGCAATAAAGCCCAAATCATCAATGTGGGTCAGGCCGCAATCGCGTTCACACCCAGATACAGACGTTTTGAATTTACGCGGCATGTGTTGAACCAAAGGATTGCGCAACCACGCCTTGGTTAAACGTTCAGCCACAGTGGCAGCGTCGGTATGTTGGTGTTTGCAAAATCCGGCTTCGGGGCACGCGACAATGGCGCGAAACGTATTACCCGAAGCTTCACGCGTGGTCACACCACCGGCGTTCAAGGCCCCAATTAAATCCGCCAATTTTTCTTGTTTAACGTCATAAAACTGCATGCCCTGACGGGTTGAAATGTGCAGATCTCCCCCCGCATGTGCGGTATTGGATGCGGCCATGGCCCGCGCCTGAGAAAAGCTTAGCCGCCCACCGGGAACTTTGGACCGCACCATGAACTGACCCGTTTGGCGTTGTTCATAAATGCCATACCGCAAACGAAAGGTGCGCCAACGATCTATGGACCAAGCGCCTTTTGCATAATTTTCAATAGCCGATTTAAATTCAGGAACATCTGCGGGTAAGGCCAAGATTTGCGCGGTCATACTTAAACTCTCTTTTTAAAAATCAGAATGGGGATAAGCTTATTAACCATATTATTTGTGTATGAGTCAATCTCTAAAACATTTATTTGTGTTAAATAGATTTAATATACACAATTTAATGTGTTTATACGATTCTCCCGTTAGGTGAAATTATTAAGGCTAGGTAAAGCTTTATGTGCCATACTTAAACCTGTTCAGAAGAGCAACGACACACTAAAGGAGGCTAGAATGGCCCAGTATTTAGATGTAGACCCCAGCGTCGGCACCAACGACATCGCTTCCCTCGCCCAAAAATTAGTTCAGCGTCTTGGCGTACAAGATGCGTTACGCATGTGTCAGGAAAATTCTTGGTATGGCGTTTTTAATTTCATCAAAGGCCATTCAAAAGTTGATGGTCAGTAGGTTTTTTCAAAGCCTTATTTGGACGCTTTAAGCTTTAAATACTCGACGATAAACGCGCCGATAGCCTTTATGTCGCCCAAATCCAAAATCTCAATATTTAAATCTGTAACGGCTTGATGGTCGGCCTCGTCGGTGACGATGGCGACGACGTTTTGTTTTGTGCGGCCGATGATGGGCTTGCCCAAGGATGGTCGATAGACTTCTATTTTTGGAAAATCATGGCTTTTAAAGCCTTCGATCAACACCACATCCACCGGGCTCATGTGCGCCATCATCTCAACCATGTCCGGTTCAGGCTCGTCCCTCACCTCGTGCAACAAAGCCCAACGTTGGGACGATGTCAGCAAAACTTCTTTGGCCCCGGCTTCACGGTGGCGATAGCTGTCTTTGCCCGGCTTATCCACGTCAAAATGATGATGGGTATGTTTGACGGTCGAAACGCTGAAGCCCATTTCGATCAGTACCGGAATGAGATCAGACAACAACGTGGTCTTGCCGCTGCCACTGCGGCCCATAATGCCCATGACCTTTTGTTTCATTTGTTTTTGCTTTTCTTCAGTAACGTTTCGGCTTTGGCCAGATCGCCGGMTGTATTGATGTTAAAAAATGGGTCTAAGTCTTGGTCTGGGAATTCGACCAAAACATGGGGATGTTGATGCACCCACGCCATAACTTTACGCAGGCCTTGATCGACTAAGGCCGTGCGCAGGTCTTCGGCCAGGTCCACATGCCACAGGGTAAATACGGGTTGCGTATAGCCCCCATATTTCGCCACGGCAATGCGGGCGTTGTCGGTGACGGCGGATTCTAACAACCGTTCGACCAAATCCGTTGGAAAAAACGGAGCATCGGTGGGGAAACTGGCGACCCACCGCACATCGGAAACATGAGCCTTGGCCCATTCCAATCCCGTCAAAACCCCAGCTAAGGGCCCGAGATTCCCGTCGATGCAATCTTTGATGATTTCAAGGTCATAGTCTGCAAAGCGGTGCGTGTCCCCGGATGCATTCAGAACCATCGGACCGACCTGTTGTTTTGCGCGGCTCAAGACCCGCTGTAACAAGGTTTTACCGTCTAATAAACGCAGGCATTTATCGCCGCCGCCAAAGCGGCTGGACAGCCCGCCCGCCAACAATACGCCCGCAATATTATTTAAACCCTGTGATTGCAATTTCGTCTCCATCACGGCACTATGGCTTTACACGTGCAGATGGGCAAGACACCATTCTGACATTTAAACAAAATTATATCTCATTTTTTGCCTTGGGAGGGCGTATCCATGAAAAAACTTATGATTGGCTTAGGCGTCATCGTCATTGTAGCGGCGGGTGGTCTTTATTACCTGAATGCCAATGCACCAAAAATCATCCAAGC
>NVTL01000013.1 GCA_002401565.1 Rhodospirillaceae bacterium | reverse complement strand
AATTTTACGTTTAGTCATTTTTGGTCTCTTGTAAATTGAGACCAGAAAACACGAAATAGTAGCTTACGTCACTGTCCGATTTCCGGGGAGTAGCTCAGTTTTTGCAAATGGTCACCAGCAATCCCAAAGCCGCCTTGGCCGTGATGCAGGAAATGGCCCTAAAAATCACCACCTTTGTGGATAAACACAAAGATACAATTGCCAAAAATGCTTTGGCTGAAAAAATAACGGCCAACTATATATTTGCCCATAATCCTCTGGTTTTAGTGGTGTCAAAACGCGCAGGCCGCTTGACGGCTTTAAGGCAAAAAAACCGTATTTTCGAAAAGCTTTTAAGGCTGATTTATCACACAAAACCCTGTAGCGCCATGTATTGGCGGCTTAACAGCCTACTTATTTTAGAGGGTTGCCAGCGGTCTAAGAAAAATCCTAGCATCATGTAGTTTTAGTAACGTATTAATTTGCATTCGCAATATAACTATTGTCTAATATTACCCTTAAGCGAAGGCAAAACTGAGAGTCGGCGACATGAACGATCAAACGTCAAATGGTGCTTTTCGACAAGGCGGCTTGTTCGCCGTGCTGTTGTTGTTTTGGGTGATGTTGAACAATGCCCTGACGATGGAAAGCCTTGTTATTGGGATCATCGTGGCCGCCGTCATTACAATGTTGTTCAAAGACGGCATGTCTTTTTTGACGGACGCGCGGCTAAATCCTCAGGCAATGTTGGCAACATTTTTGTACTTTGGCTATTTCCTTAAAGAACTCATCAAAGCAAACATTGTATTGGCGACCATCGTCTTGTCGCCCAGCCTGCCCATTAAACCCGGTATTGTTAAGGTCCGCACCCAACTGAAAAGCCCAATGGCGCGTCTGTTGCTGGCCAATTCCATTACATTGACGCCCGGCACCTTAACCGTCGAAATCGGCGAAGATTGCCTGTATGTGCACTGTGTAACGTTGGACTCTGGCGACGTAAACGAAGCCACCCAGCGCATCGCCGCCGGGTTCGAAAAATATTTAGAGGTGATGTATGGTTGAGGTTCTTCTTTATTTGGCCTCCGCACTCGCCGGAGCCGCTTTTTTGATGGCTTTGTACCGTTTCGTGCGTGGACCCGTTGCTGTGGACCGGGTGGTGGCCTTTGATGTCTTGACGGTTATTTCCATCACCGCAATCGTTCTGATCGCGTTGATTGAAAACCGCATTGTGTATTTAGATGTGGCGTTGGTTTATGCGTTGCTGTCGTTTTTAGGTGTGATCGTCATTGCCCGTTATTTGGGGAAGGAAACGTAATGGAAACGCTTCTGGACCTGATTGGGGCGGGATTGCTGGTGCTTGGCACGGCCTTTTTATTCGTGGGCGGACTGGGCCTGAACCGCATGCCTGATGTTTTAAACCGTATTCAAGTGGGCACCAAAGCCTCGACCTTGGGCACTTTGTTGACCTTGGCGGGGGCTGGGTTCTTGCACCCGGACTGGGCTTTGAAGTTATTGTTGGTTGGCTTGTTTTTGCTGTTCACCAATCCTTTGTCTGCTCAAGTTCTGGCCCGCGCCGCACACCGGGGCGGTCATGTGAAATTGTCCGAAGAAGGCATTGACCATCTGGCTGAAGATACTAAAAGTCAGGGGGACAAATCATGAGTTCTATTTTATTCATCATGAGCATTGTCTTGGCTGTGGCGATGATCGCCGGGGCTTTGATGGCGGTGCACGCCAAACGCAGCATGGCGATTGCCATTTTGGCTGCGGGTGCAGTGAGCTTATTCGCCTCCGTCATGTTTTTGATTTTGGGCGCGCCGGATGTGGCCATGACCGAAGCCGCCATTGGCAGCGGGCTGACGACGTTTTTGTTCTTCTTYGTGCTCAGACGCGTACGGGGAGGCGAACATGATTAAAAAAGTCATCTCCCTTGTCCTGTTGGCTGGCTTTGCCGCGATTTTTTCAAGCTTGTTGTTGGGCTATGTGCCGGACGAAAGCCTGAACCTAACCGCACGCTATTATGCTGAAAACACGGCCAGCGAGACCGGGGCGGCAAACATCGTCACCGCGATCATCGTGACGTACCGGGGGCTAGATACCTTGGGCGAAGTCACCGTTTTGTTCCTGACCGCCGCGATTGTTGGCTTGGTGCTGGCACAAACCCGTGTGGGCGATAGCAAAGGCGTGGAAAAAATGCCGCCGGCTGGTGAATTGTTAGAAGTCGGCACACGTTTGTTGGCGCCCATGATTGTTCTGTTTGGTGCCTATGTCTTTATCAACGGTCACTTAACACCGGGTGGCGGATTTCAGGGCGGCGCGATTATTGCCTCGGCGGTATTGCTGCTGTTGCTGACCAATCCGCTGCGCCGTTTCAGCCACCGTTTGATTGCCCGATTAGAATCCACCATGGGGCTGTTTTATATCGCGATTGGCGTTTTGGGCATGGCTTTGGCCGGGGGCTTTTTGGACAACCACATATTGCCGCTGGGCGAATTTGGGACTTTGTTATCAGCCGGAGCCATTCCGCTGATTTATGTTCTGATTGGCCTGAAAGTCGGTGCTGAATTCAGCTCGATGATGGTGAGCTTGTCTGAAACGGAGGATCAATAATGGTCTATGTTATGATGGGCACCGGATTTATTCTAATCTTGATCGGGCTGTATGGGGCTCTGACCAATTCAAATATCATGCGCATGATCGTATCSTTTACSGTYGCCAATACRGGCACCAATCTGGTGTTGGTTTCGGTYGGYTATATGACCGGRCGYACCGCGCCAATTTTGGATGATGCGGTTCCSGTSGYTGAYGCCGTRMACCGYATTATCGATCCGCTKCCCCAAGCSTTGGTCCTRACSGCCATYGTCATTGGTYTGGGCGTCACCGCGTTGATGYTGGCYTATGCKTATCGTTTGTATGAAACCAAACGCACCTTGAATATTTCKAAATTTAAGGAGCTGAAATGGTAAGTGCAATTTTCATCATTACMRCYGGATTAGGCACCGCMTTTTTACTGGGMCTKTTGCGCGACAGTCAAAAAGRYCTTGSYTATGGYTTAACGRTTTTRGCSTTGGCGTTCATGAGYTGGATYGCCGCCGATTGGACTTGGGCSTTRGCSTCYGGGGCSGTGCAAACSGTTGATGTGTATACYGCSGGYGTKRMRCCACCGTTCGCCATTAATCTGCGCATGGGACTRGCCGAGGCTTCGYTGGTGTTGTTGGTATCCTTAAGTGGTTTATTGTCRGCRATTTATTTAAAACGRTCTYTGTTGCGTTTGGGRCGYCGCGCYATGGCGGTCTTGYTGATYGCGATYATGGCGTTCAGCGGCATCATCCTCAGCCGCGATATCTTTAATATCTTTGTGTTTTTCGAATTGGCCGTGATCGCYACGGGTGGYYTGGTKYTGTTGTCCGAAGACAARCGCGCCTTGGGTGCRGGCTTTAAATACCTGATCATTTCCCAGCTCATATCTATTTTAATGTTGTTGGGCATTATCTTTGTGTATCACGACAGCGGCAGCCTCAATATTGATCACATCGTGCAAGCTTCGACCTTTGCCAAGGGCAGTTCGTTGGCGTTCTTCTTGTTGTTGATGGCGTTTGYGGCCGAACTTAAACCGTTCCCGGCGAACGGTTGGGCTTTGGATATTTACGAGTCCGCTCACCCGGCCTTTTCCGCAATATTTTCGGCGGCGTCGGGTGCTGCGGCTTTGTTTGCCATGGATAAAATTCTGCTGATCGGTGGAACCACATGGCTTCCTTTGGTCACAGGCATTGGTATCTTTACGTTTGTTGCGGCGAACGTATTGGCGTTGTCGCAAGACAATGATCGGCGCTTGCTGGGCTATTCTTCTATTGCCCAAATCGGTTTGATCTTGACCGTAATCGGGCTGAAAGACGTACTGGGCGAACAGTACATGTTCATCGCGGGTGGCATTTTATTTGCCCACGCGATTGCCAAGGCGGGCCTGTTTTGGATTTCCGGCATGGTCAAAGGCCGGAACTTAACCGACTGGACCGTGTTACGCAAAAACCCATTATTGATCTTTGCCTTTGTGACGTTCATGGCCATGTTGGTCGGCCTTCCCCCGTTTCCCGGTTTTTATGCCAAATGGGAATTAATCCATGCGCTGATGGCCGAAGGTCGTGGCGGTTTGGTGGCGATGATTTTGGTCGGCGCCCTCATCGAAGCCGGATATTTGTTCCGCTGGTTTGGCTATATCTTAAAACGCGAACAGACTGCTGAGCCCATCTCATTTTCCGTCCGCAAAGTCGGCGTGGTGATGGTCACGGCGATTGCGGGTTGGGTCATTGGTTACATCTGGGGCGAGCTTTCGGGCAACGTCAATTTACTCGGCAATGGAATATTGCTGTTTGCCTTGGCCTTTCTGTTCCTTGAAACCATGGACGCCCGCATCAAAAACACCATCGCCATTGTTGGTCTGGTCTGTTTGTTTGTCTTGAGCTATCCGGGTTACAATCCGCTGCAGCTGATATTTGGCAGCATCATTTTGATTGGTGGCGCGGTGATTTTGTTGGCCAGCTATCACGAACGTGGGCCACGCATCGGCTTTTATCCGTCTACGCTTTTGATGTTTGCGGGTATGGCGATGTTGATCGTTGCCGAAAACTCGTTTGACTTTTTTGCCGCGTGGGAAACCTTGACCGTTGGCTCGTACTTCTTGATTTTACGCGGTAAAAATTCTGAACCCCACGCCTTGTCTTACATCCTGTTTTCGCTGGGCGGTGCCTTTGCCATTTTGGCGGGCTTTGCSTTGGCGGCGKATGGMCARGCGGTGTTYTTGATYTCTGGYTTGTCCAARGTCGCCGAAGACGCSGCRCCTTGGGTSTTCATYCYTTTGGCSAYWGGRTTYCTGACMAARACKGCRGCGATTGGTTTGCAYRTTTGGYTGCCSGGKGCKCATGCCGAGGCTGAAACAGATGTCTCGCCAATGGTATCGGGCATTCTGTTGAAAGCCGGGTTGTTTGGTTTGATGATCTTGTTGATGAACATGGGCAAAACCCAATTGTACGGCGTTGAACTGACCCATGTTTTATTGTGGGTTGGTGCGTTGTCGGCGCTGTTGGGCAATCTGATGGCAGCCTTTCAAGAAGACGCCAAACGTTTGCTGGCTTATTCATCCATCGGACAAATGGGCTATGCCTTGTTTGGTTTGGCCATGATGAACCATCTGGGTTGGTTGATGGCGTTGATGTTTGTGATCAACCACTATGTTTATAAATCCATGTTGTTCTTGGCGGTTGGCGGCGTTGCCAAACGCACGGGCACGCGCTTGATGTATAAAATGGGCGGCTTGATCACGTTGATGCCGATGACGTTTGTGGCCGTGCTGATTGGTATTATTGCCATGTCGGGCGTGCCGCCGTTGTCTGGATTTGGCGGCCGTTGGATTTTCTATAACGCAATTTTGACGGCAGAATATCGCTTGCCGATGATCATTATTTTCCTGTCTGGTCCGATTGCGTTCTTGTATCTGTTCCGTTTGATTCACACCATATTCTTGGGCCAAATGAAAGACGAACATCGCAAACTGAAAGAACCTCCGTTTTGGATTGTTGTTCCGCAAATGATCTTTGTGGCGTTCCTGATGGGCTTTGCGATCTTCCCCGGATTGGCGCTGCGCCGCGTGGATACGTATCTGAACGAATTTTTCCCCAATCACGGTCTCAGCTGGGATGGCTTGACCATCACCAGTGAATTTGGCTATTGGAATCCGGTGGCGATTATGATTGTCACAATGGTGATTTTTGGCACCTTGTTGGCATGGCTGACGTTTTTAAACCGCAAGGCTCAGCGGGTGAAACAGTTTAACATCGTCTTTTCTGCCGAACGCCCGTACCGTCCGGAAACGACCCATTTTGCGTGGAACTTTTTTGCCCCGTACAGGAAAGCCCTGGGCTTTTTGATGCAGCCGTTTGTGACACAGTTTTGGGATTTCATCACCAGTATGTTGCACACCGTATCCGATGTATCGCGGCGAGTGTACACGGGCGATGGTCAGCATTACGCTCTGCATTATTTAGGCTTTGTCGTGGTTATTTATATGTTTTGGGTAGGGGCATAACGTCATGGAAAATGGCCTGGAATTTACATGGATTAAAATCCCTTATGCGATGTTGACGGTGTTCATCGTCTTTAATTACGGCATGATATTGACCGCTTTGATCCAAAAGATTGGCGCGCGCGCCGGACGTCGTTTTGGCATTCCGATTTATCAAAATTATCTGGATTTGCTGAAAAACTATGCAAAACGGTCCAGCATTACGCATGGCTATATGTTCTATTTGGCCCCGGTGTTTCGCCTGACGGGCGGCATTGGGCTGTTGGTTTTTGTACCGACGATTTTTGGCTCGGAAATGTTTTCAAATTTATCGTTTTCCGGCGATTTGATTTTGGCTTTGTATTTTGTGTTCTTTGGAACATTGGGTATGGCGTTGGGGGCTGGCGAAAGCGGGCATCCGCACGCCGCCATTGGAGTGTCGCGGGGTTTGGCTCAGGTGACCACGGCGGAATTACCCTTTGTCATCGCCGTCTTTGCGGTGGCGTTGCAATATCAAAGCCTGTCGTTTGTTGACATTGTTGCTGCCCAGCAAGGCGGCGTACAGAACTGGACCTTATTCACCAATCCATTCGCGGTGGTTGCGGGCATGATGGCGTTTTTGGGTGCGATGATGCGACCACCGTTTGATGTGGTTTTGGCGCCGCARGAAATTCCCATYGGYCCGCCGACGGAATACCATTCGTCTTATTTGGCGYTGATGCAAACCAACCGGGTGTTGTTTCCGGTGGCGAAAATCGTGGTGTATRTRAACCTGTTTTTCGGCGGWGCGACCAGCTGGACCGAATTYGCGGTRAAGGTKTTCTTGCTTTATTTRTTTTCAGCATTTGTGGGTGTTGTRTTTCCGCGKTTTCGCGTKGAACAATCCATTCGCTGGTTTTTGGTGTGGGCGGTGCCGATCAGCATCGTCAGCCTGTTTTGGGTGTGAGGTCATATGAAAGACGAACTTAAAAAGCGTGTGATAAAAGGCCCCGATGGGTTCGAATTCGAAGTCGATCCGATGGAGGATTATTTCTGTTCAGAACCGCCAAAAGAACATCCGCCGATCTATGTGAAGATTGTCGAAGACCTGTTCAATTGGGCGCGATCTGAATCCATCTGGATTTTGGGCTTTGGCACGGGTTGCGGTGCAATCGAAATGCGTCCGTTGATGACGCCGCGTTTTGATGCGTATCGTTTTGGTGTGCAGTGGCGCCCAACCCCGCGCCAAGCCGATTTGCTGATGATATCGGGATACCTTTCGACCAAGACTTTGAAACGTGCGATCCGGGCTTATGAACAAATGCAAAACCCCAAATATGTGGTCGGGTTGGGATCGTGCACCATCAACGGCGGCATGTATTGGGATTCTTACAATACGATTRAAAAGCTGGATGAATACTTGCCCGTGGATACGTACATCGCGGGCTGTATGCCGCGTCCCGAAGCTTTATTGGCCGGGTTCAACGACATCAAAAAAATCATCCGCGCAGGTAAAGCCGAAGGGGCGAATGAATACGCTAAAAATTTCGAATGGTACAAAAAGAACCAAAAGAAAGTCATCAAGGATTGGGATATGCCCGATTATAACTGGTAAAAAATTATGCTTGAACTGTATGACACCTTAAAAGAGCGCTTTAAGCTCGGCGCATTGAAACAGCAGCGGGACGACCTTGCGTTTGTCACTGTTGACGCGGCAAACCTTCACGCGCTGTTGACGCACCTGCAGGGCGTCGAAGGCTATACGCACCTGGTGCTTTTAACCGCCGTCGATTGGATCGAAGAAAAACAGTTCCAGCTGACCTATCTGGTGAACAATCGTGACGAAGCTTGTGACATTGGTGTTCGGGTGATGTTGCCGCGCGAAAATACCACCATGCACACCATCCACGATATCTGGCCCACGGCGGCGACCTATCAACGCGAACTGCGCGAAATGTTTGGCATTGATTTTCCGGGGTCTCCGCGTGTGGATGAAGAATTTATTTTGGAAGGCTGGGACGACATTCCGCCGTACCGCCGCGAATTCGATACCAAGGCGTATTCCGACAAAACTTTTGCCGTGCGCGAGGGTCGCGAAACCCATGACCCGGCCCAATACATGAAACAACAACGCGAAAAAGGGGAAGGCTAACATGGCACCATATGAACCAGACCGCAGCCAGTACCCAAGTAAAAAAGCCGATGGCACGTTAGACATTGATTTAACGTCCGGCAAATATTTGAAATTATGGCAAGGCCCAAATCACCCCGGCATCACCGGCAACATGTCTGTCGAATTGACCGTTTGCGGTGATGAAGTGGTCGAGGGCAAAACCCATGTGGGGTATCTGCACCGCGGCTTTGAAAAGCTGATGGAACGCCGCACCTTTATTCAATGTTTTCCGATTGTTTGTCGCATTTGTGTGCCGGAACCTGATTTTAATGAATACTGTTATGCCGCCGCAATCGAAGAATTAGCGGGCATTAAATCGCCGGAACGTGCCGATTGGATGCGCACGCTTATTTTAGAAATGGGACGGTTCAACAGTTACATGATGTATCTGGGCGGACAATCGGGCAGTTTTGGTTTGGGCGTGATTGGTCAATGGACAACCTACGCTCGCGATTTAATGTTGGATCGCTTCGAAGAACTGACGGGGGCTCGCATTTATCACATGTTCATCCTGCCAGGGGGGGTCCGTGATGGTCTGCCTGATGGTTTTGATAAACGCATGGAAGAAACCCTGAAAGTCGCCGAGCAAACGTTGAAAGACGTGCAAAACGTGATGTTCACCAACGCGGTGTTCCAAAAGCGCGCCATCGGTGTCGGTTATATCGATCCAAAATTATTCGATACTTACGGCGTGACCGGACCTAACGCACGCGGGGGCGGTGTTGCCAAAGACGTGCGCAAAGACCAGCCTTATTTGGTGTATAATGAATTGGAATTTGAGCCAAACATTGGCACGGATTCAGACATCTTCACCCGCGCCGATGTGCGCCGCAGAGATGCTTTGCAATCGGTCGATCTTATTCGTCAATTGCTGGCGAAAATGCCGCGCGAAGGCGAGCTGATGGCGAAAATCCCCAATGTCTTGCATTGGAAAATCCCGCGCGGTGAAACCTATATCCGTGGTGAATGTTCCCGTGGCGAATATGGTTATTATTTGGTCACCGATGGCAGCGGCTATCCGCGCCGCGTCAACGTGCGTGGACCATCGTATACCCACGCGATGGCGTTGTTGGAACGCTTGATCGTGAATTTAAATATTTCTGATGTGGCGGGCCTGATGGTTTCGCTGCACACCTATCCACCCGAGATTGAGAGATAATAATGCCCTTAAAAAATATCCTATCTCCTTTCCGGGCTTGGAAATATCTGTTTAAAAACCCGGTGACAATTCGCGATCCTTTGAATGATCGTCCGGGGGCTGCGCGGTATCGCGGGTTCCATCAAAACGATGCGCAAAAATGCATCGGGTGCGGTACGTGCGAAACCATCTGTCAAAACGGCGCCATTGATATGGTTCCCGTCGATGGATACGAAGGCGGCAAAGACATCAAAACCAAGGACGGTGATTCCGGTCTGCGTCCGCGTATTGATTATGGACGGTGCTGTTGGTGTGCGTTGTGCGTTGACGTGTGCATGACTGGGTCGTTGACCATGTCGAATGCATACACGTGGGCGGACGCGGACGCCGATGCGTTTCGGTTTATTCCCGGTGTGGAAAAGAAAGATTGGGACGATGCCGAATTGGGCTATCGTCGCCCCGAAGGCCACACCCTAACCCTGCATGATCGCGTGCCCATGGGGGAATTGGAAAGTGAAAAACGCATCGACAATTTTTCAGAAATTGTCGCGGGCTATACCGTAGAACAAGCCAAGCTGGAAGCCGACCGCTGCGTTGAATGCGGCCTGTGCATTTCAACCTGCCCGGCACACATGTCTATTCCGCAATACATCAAAGCGGTCCGCGACGGCGATTATGAAGCCGGCCTGAAACTGTTGTATGAAACCAATCCGTTTTCCCATGTGTGCGGTCGAGTGTGCACACACAAATGTGAAACGGCGTGTGCATCGCGTCATGAAGGCGACCCCATTGCCATTCGTTGGCTAAAACGCCACATCATGGATCAGGTGCCTTATGAACGGTACACCAAAATTTTGGGCAAGCCGAAAAAAGCCACGGGCAAAACCGTTGCCATCGTGGGCTCTGGCCCAGCGGGCTTAACTGCTGCGTTTGATTTGGCACGCATGGGCCATAAAGTCACCGTGTTTGAGGCCTTGAAAAAACCGGGCGGAATGCCGCGTTACGGTATCCCGGAATACCGCATGCCGTACGATATGTTAGACCGTGACATCGGCGTGATCGAGGCCATGGGTGTCGAAATAAAATGCAATACGCGCATCGGCAAAGACATTCAAATGGATGATCTGAAAAAAGATTATGATGCCACAGTCTTGGCCATTGGCCTGCATTTGGGCCGGTCCACACGGATACCCGGATCTGATCACAAAGACGTGGGTAAAGCCGTGGATTTATTGCGAGAAATTACCGACGGTAAAAAAATCAAGGTGCCGAAAAAAGCCGTTGTTATTGGTGGTGGCAACGTGGCCATGGACATCGCGCGCAGTATTGCGCGTTTGCAAAAACAAAAATACGGCAAGGTCGATATGATCGTCAGTGCTCTGGAAGATTTAGAGCATTTCTTGGCTGACCCGGACGAAGTCAAAGAATGCGGCGAAGAAGGCATTGAAATTTTAGATGCTCGTGGACCGCAAGAAATCATGGTCGACGGCAAAGGCAAAATGATTGGGCTGAGAACATGGGCCGTGAAATCGATCTTTGATGCCAAGGGCCGCTTTGCGCCCAGCTATGACGAAGACGACGAACAAATCCACAAAGCCGATCAAGTCATCGAAGCCATTGGACAGGCGTCCGACATCAGCCTGTTGGGTGAAGACCTGACCGAGGCGTTAGAATGGAACCGGGGCCGCATGCAAGTGGACGATGCTGGGCGCACGTCCCAAGATTGGTTATGGTCGGGTGGCGATTGTGTAAAAGGCCCAGACGTTATTCACGCGGTCGAGGATGGTCACCGCATTGCCGATAGCATTCAGGCTGCGTTAAAGAAAAAGAGGGCTAAGGTATGAGAAAAGGACACGGCTATAAAACACTCAAACCCCTGACGACCTTGCAAGAGGTTCTGGACGTGGCGATGGAATTCGAACGCACCGCGCGTGATTTTTATACGGACCTTATCCCCAAGGTCAGCAAAAATTTGCGGTATTTGGTCGAAGAATTGGCCGAAGAAGAACAGCAACATTTTGAATTGTTCGAGACCATGGCAAAAAAAACCAGCTTGGATCGATTGCTGAAAACCAAGATCAAACGCCCCGCATCGGACCGCAAGTTTTCCGATTGCATTCATGTGCCGGAACTTGGTGACAAGCCTGATGATCAGGCCGTGTTGCAGTATGCCTTGATGCGCGAACATGCGGCGATGGAACAATATACGGCTTTGGCCAGCGAGACACCTGCTGGGCCGTTAAAAGACTTGTTTACGTTTTTGGCCATCGAAGAAACCAAACACAAAAACGAACTTGAAGCCGTGTATTATGAAACCGTGCACAGCGGTGGCGTTTAAGCTTAAGGCGACTTGGTGGCAAAGGCGATGCGGTTGATGCCGCTTTGTTTTGCCATGGCCAAAACATCGGTGATGCGTTGGTACGGCACGGCTCCGTCGCCGCCTAATTTCAGTACACGTTTTGAATCGTTGTGAAAAATAGCCCTCAGGCGAACAACCAAAACATCGTCTGTGACGGATTCAGAATCCAACAATAATGTGCCGTTTTCCATCACTTCCAATGTGGTTACGACCGGGTCCTGTAAGGGATCGGATTTGGCGGTGGGCAAATCAACGCGCAAAGCTTCGGCCATCAAAGGGGCTGCAACAATAAAGATCACCAGCAACACCAACATCACGTCCACCAACGGGGTGACGTTTATCTCGCTCATGGGCTGGTCTGAACCACCGTCTGAAAGGCCTCCGGCCATGTTACGTGCTCTCTTTCAAAGTGGATAAAAGGCGTACGGCGTTGCTGTCGACGGTTCCGAACAAACGTTTCAGCTGCCGCAGTAAAAGGTTATAGCCAACAACCGCCGGGATCGCCGTAAACAGACCCACGGCGGTGGCGACCAAGGCTTCGGCCACGGGTCCGGCGATCAAATCCATGCTTAAAGTTTCGGCACCGCCCAAACCTTGCAACGCATGCATGATGCCCCAAACCGTGCCCAGCAATCCGATGAACGGGGCGGTGTTGCCGATGGTGGCCAGCATGGTTAATCCGGTTTCAAAATTAAGGCGGCTTTCGCGGGCCAGAGCTTCGACCAAGGATCGAGCATCACTGGCCGATACGGCCGTCATGCCGTTTAAAATATGGGCAGAAGGTGTGCCGGGGGCGGGTATGCCCACGCCCTTAAAACGGCGTTCCGCTTTAAAGGCTGAAAACAGCTGAGCACTTTTGAAAATTATGATGGTCCAACTGATCAACGACATGACGATCAAGGTGATGAATACGCCGCGCACGATGGCATCGGCATCGGACCACCATGACATCATTTCTAAATTTACATTTTCCATAACGGGTCCTTTTAAATATGTACTAGCCTGAAGTCAGACGAAAATCGAAGGGGATGAGAACTTCACCTGCAACAACTTTTCCACCGCGTGTGGCCGGGGCAAACCGCCAACGTAATACGGCCACGCGCGCGGCCCGGTCCAACAGGCCATAACCGGAACTGGTGTTCGTCACGACGCTTTTGACGCCGCCGTCCGCCCGCACAAAAACCCGCAGCACGACGCGTCCTTCCATGCCCCGTTTGCGGGCCTGTGTGGGGTAGGCTGGTTTTGGATTTTTTAAATAAGCGGCGTGCTGGCTGGGCGGCACATAGGCGGGGCGTGAAGAAACGGTTTCTGATTTAGGTTGGATCACGGGCTTAACAGTGGGTTTAGCCATGAGCTTAACAATGGGCTTAACAGTGGGCTTAACAATGGGCTTTGCAATTGTTTTAGGTTTTAGTTTAACTAGGGGTTTAGGTTTAGCCTTTGCAACCACCACCGGACTGGGTTTGGCGATGGTGGCCGGAATAATTTTCGGTTTAACGACTTTTTCGACGACGGGCTCTTTGACGATTTCTTCGACGATTTCTTCAATGGGGTCAGGTTTTTTTTGAGCCCCCGAAGACGCCAGTTCCACAACTTCAAAACTGTTTAAAAGAATTGGTGGTGTGGTGCGGTTTTGATCCACATTCACAAAACCCAAAAATAATGCCCCGTGCACAGCCACAGCGATCCCAAGGGATGCTGTGGCTTTCAAAAGAGTTTGGTGTGCAAGGGGCATTGTTTTGCTCTGGCTTAAAACGTTCCCGTTAAGCGAATGTAAAACGCCCGACCGGGTTCATTCACTTGCGTTTCTGTTGCGTCGAATGAATTACCTTTGTTCAAATGACTGGCATAGGTCGTGTCGAACATATTGGTCACACCGAGACCCAGTTCCAAATTATCGGTCAAGGAACTTGCACCATACAAATCAGCCGTTACATAGCCCGCAGTTTGACCAACATCACGGCCACTGCCCGTTGCTGTATCATCATCTACTCGGGTTTGCTTCATGGACGCACTGCCGCGCACACCAATCAACCAACCGTTTGTTGGATAAGAAACATCCATGGTCATTTTCAACGGTGGAATTTGCGCCAAGGCTCCATTGGTGTCTTTGTTGTCACCGCGGGTGAATGTCAACGAGCTCACCATTGAAACTTTATTGGCAAAGGTCTTGTTTGCGGAAAAATCAAAACCCATCAGGTTCGCATCAATATTGCGGAAAACCACAGCGGTATCGTTTAACAAAAGTCCGCTTTGACCACGGGCAACATCACGGAAAATATAATCGTTTATGCGATCATAATACGCCGATACCGATACGTCATATCCAGCAAGATTGGTGTTCATGCCCGCATCAATTTGATAATGTTTTTCAGGGTTCAAACGAACATTGCCAACAATTCTATTTGTTGCCACCATATTATCCGCTGCAATCGTGCGTTCCGTTGTATCGGCGGTCCGTACAGAACGACTGACGGTCAGATAAGAAGAGGTGTCCTTGCTGTATTTTTGTTCAAAGCGCATCAAACCACTGATGTTGTGTTCGGTGACTTCTGCAAATTCATAACCGTAATATTTGCGATATAGTTGGTTGGCTGAACGATCATTTGCAACACCGCCGGCAACATCGGCAACTATATTTGTTTTACCAGCGGTGACGTTGACGTTGTCATACCGCAGGCCGAATTTAACAGAGCTTTTTTCGTCCAAAGCATATGTTGTTTCGCCAAATAAGCCGATTTCCCGGCTTTCAACGCCGGGCCAAATATAAGATTGCGTTAATCCAGTATTAGCTGGGAGTGTTCCCCGGTAACGAATGGCTGTGCGATCAAGGCCTTTGTAATCAAGGCCAAGCAAAACGGGCAAGCTGGAGATGTTCACATCGCCTTCAACTTTAAAGCCTTGGGTGTTTGAGGAGCTGGGCGTTTTCATGGTCATCGCACCAACGGCTCGCAAAGAGTAGTTATCCATCAAGTGATCAACTCGAGAATCATAGGCATTAAAACGTAGGGTTTTGAGCGTATTGCCTTCTATATCTTTTTTGAACTTCAAACGAAAAACATTCGTTGTTGCTTCTGGAGAATCCATGCCAGCTCCTGCGAACAAAACATCCGTTGTATTGTCGTGTTCATAACCGACCGTAAGTTCTGTACGATCATTGGGTGTCCAGCCAAGCTCTAGGCCTGATGACCACTGATTAAAAGCACTGCGGACCTCTTTGCCAGAACCGTCTGAATAATTTGCGGCATGGCTTTTGGTGCCAGAAACTTTGGCGTAGCCTTCGCCCAGTTTGTAAGCGGCGTCTAGGTTGCTGGTATAGGCAGAATCATTTGAGTTGCCACCGATACCAAATTTAACTTGGTAAGGTTTTTGATCGTCAAGGGCAGGGCGTTTGCGTTCCAAAAGAATCGTGCCACCTGTACCACCGGGGCCGTGACGCACACTTTGAAAACCTTTTTCGACGGTTACGCTGTCATAGCTGTCGATGGACGTCAAAGACGCGGGTGGATCCATGCGACTGGGGCAACCGCCAAACATATAAGCTCCATCACTGATGACATTTAGCTGATTTTGTTGTTGTCCGCGAATGACGGGGTCTAGACCGTGGCCACTCATACGTACGGCGTCTACGCCCGGAATGCTGCGCAGGAAATCGCCCACATCAGCCGCAGGGGCAATGTCGGTGCGGTTTAGTTCGGTATTGATGATTACGGGCAGGCTTTTGCCTTCAATCACGATGCCTTCTAAGACCATTGGAGCTTGTGCATCTTGGGCAAAAGCGGGTGAAATCAAGGTGGTGGAAGAAAGCAACAACGTGCTCAAAGCGGCGCGGGTTTTGCCCGCGCTTAAGAATTTGGTCAACATAATTATTTATCGCGCCTTGTAAACAAGGCGGTCCCTATCGTTTCATTTAATTTTTGGAAGAGTGTGGTTCTAAATTAAACGAACTTAGGTGGCGCGCGCGATGGCCGGGGTAACCCGCGCCAGATGTTGGCATGGGTTTGTTGTTTGGGCAGGGCAAAGGCAACACCATGTTCAACAGGAATGCTTAAAACAATCGCATCCGTGATTTCGGGCGTGAACAAAGCCACAGATCCATGCATCAAACAATGTGAACATGGTCCTGAATTTATTGGGGGAACGGGGATGTCTTCTTGGCTGTTTGGAATTTGTTGAATGCCGTTCATGGTACAGATGAATTGGAAGTCATCATCTTGCAGCACATCAACCGCCAAGGCTTGCCCCAAAGGCATAAAGGTTTGCAAAGCCAAGGCAAAGAGCGCCATCCACGTCGCAAACGTGCGACGTGTCTGACGTACCGCAAACGTGCGACGTGTCAGAAGCGCTTTAGTCCGTGTTTTGGCGAAGCCCCTCATGAGCAAAACCTTTTGTAAAACCTTAAAAACCAAGATGGAAACCACTTTTACGGTGGCTTAATTTCACATCTTTCCCCTTTTGAATCGTTGGCAATCCTAATCATCGAGGGCCGATTTTGCAAGTCGGAAAATTTTGAAAACTTGAAATGATCGCGTGTTTCCTCCTGCGGGACGGGTTTTTTGTCTGTAAATAACAACGGAGCGGGCAATGCGGCGGTCAACAAGGTGGGGGGCGTGCATAACCCTGTACGTTGTGTGTGACGGTGCAAGTCTTTGAAATAGATAGGTTCCAATTGTAGTTGAATGCGCCTATTCTTTTCATCAGAATGCCAATGTAAATACCAATGTAAATACCAATGTTAAGGAGGGATCGTTGTGAAGAAGAAAATATTGTTATTTGTATTGATATGTGTTGCCTTTGGCGGTTTGTCTCCGGCCGTTGCCATGGAAAAAATCATTTTTAATACGGGGATACGCGATCCCTTTACGACCAACCAAAACGATGGTTTTATTGATCAGATTATCCATGAAACGTTTCGACGCATCGGTGTCGATGCTAAATTGATCGTGTACCAAAACTCAGCCAAAGCTTTGACCAATGCAAACAATGGCATTGATGATGGTGCGGCCTTGCGTATTCAAGGACTTGAACAGAAATTTCCGAACCTGATTCGTATTTCTGAAAAATTGATGGACAATGAATTTGTGGCATATTCCATGAATAAACCGATTGCCACAGACGACTGGTCGTCCATGGATGGGGCAACGATTGCGTATATAAATGGCTGGCAGATTTTTCAAAATAACTTGGTTGATCATAAAACCACCACGTTGACCAAAAATGCTCAGCAGATGTTTGATCTTTTAAATTCGGGTAAAGTTGACCACATGTTGTACGAACGGTGGCRAGGCCTGTGGCGTGCGCAGCAATTGGATATCAATATTCAGGTTTCAGAACCACCCTTGGCCAAACGGGAAATGTTTATGTATCTCAACGTTAAACATGCCGGTTTGGTGGATAAAGCGTCCGCGGCTTTGGTGCAAATGAAACAAGATGGAACCTATCAGGATATTTTTGATAGGACCTTGGGGCAATTGCGTAAATAGTTATGAATATGCAGACGACAACCAGTGAAAAAGACAGCGTGAATGGCTGGAGACGTTTTTCCTTCGCCGTGCCGATGGCGTTGTCTTTGTTAAGTGTTATCGTTGTTATTGTGTCCGTGAATTTTGTGCGCGGCTGGGAAAACGAACGCCTGTTGAGTGAGTTTCACCTGTCGGCCAGTACGTATCGCCAACTCTTTGAAAGTCGATTGCACAATATCGTGATTGAGCTTGAGGCTGGAAAACGGTTTTTCCAAGGCTCAAACTTTGTCGACCGAAAAGAATTTACAGCCTTCACAAAATCACAGGTGAAAAACTCAAATGAGACCCGAGCGGTCATATGGCTGCCAAAAGTATTGGGTGATCAGCGCAAAGCTTTGGAAGGCGCAGGGTGGTTACACGGTCTGAATGGCCGAAGCTTTCATGATGCTGATCCCTTTAATCCGCTTTCCCATCGTTTGCCCTCGCCCGAACGCGATATGCACTTTCCTATTTTATATGGCGAACCCGAACAACACTTGATGGACCAGATCAGTTTTGACATGGCTTCGAATCCAAAGATTTTGAGCCTGCTTGAACAAGCCCGTGATGAAGGAACGATCGTGCCGATTACGGGGATTGCATCTCCTCATTTTTTAATTGATCCGCAGAAAAACCCAAGATCTCAAGTGAACCTTATTCAGCCTGTTTATAGCACTTCGTATCCCCTGAAAACCATCAAACAACGCAGAGATAAACACCTTGGTTTTATCATTCTGCAATACGATATTGGCTTGGCTCTTGAAGCCGCCTTAGAAAAGCTCGACCCCAGCGGTTTGGATATTTATATCGTTGATGTCGAAGCCGATGATGGCGAAGAAATTATCTACCTGCATAATTCGCGGATCGGCAGCCATGATACACCTCTGACGTATGCCCAATTGTGGAAAACCAAAACCTTTATTGATAAAAAATCCCTTGACGTTTCCGGTCGTCAATGGAAAATAATGATGGTGCCGGTTCAGCAATATTTTAAAAATCATAAACAATATCAATCCACCGGGGTGTTCTTTTTTGGCTTGGCTTTAAGTGCGTTGTTTTCATACGTGATGTTCACCAACCAATTGAGAACGAACGTCATTCGTGAAAATGTTCGCTCAAAAGTCAAAGAAATCCAAGTCAGCAATAAGGCCCTGCAGAAAGAAGCAAAAAGAAGACAAACTCAATTACGGGAATTAAAGTTCCAAAAATTCGCCATTGATGAACACGCCATTGTCAGCATCACCGATGCAAAGGGCAACATCACGTATGCCAATGACAAGTTTTGTGAAATCAGTGGGTATTACCGCGATGAATTGATGGGCAAAAAGCACAATATTTTGTGTTCAGACGAACATCCAGCTGAATTTTTCGATGATTTGTGGGCGACCATTTCCAGCGGCAAGGTCTGGCATGCTGATGTTAAAAATATAAGCAAAAGCAAAGAGTATTATTGGGTGCGCACAACCATCGTYCCSAMYKTWRRYGAMGAKGGAAAACCATTTCAATATGTGAGCATTCGTACGGAAATTACGGAAAGCAAAAACCTAGAATTAGACTTGCTTTTGTCCAAACAAGACGCGGAAGCCGCCAACAGGGCTAAGTCTGAATTTCTGTCCTCAATGAGCCATGAACTCAGGACGCCGATGAATGCGATTTTGGGGTTCAGCCAGATGTTGGAATACAACCCAAAAGAACCTTTGTCCGTGGCGCAAAAGGAATGCGTTGATCTTATCATGAAGGGCGGCAATCACCTTCTCACGTTGATTAATGATATTTTGGATCTGGCGAAAATTGAATCTGGTAAGGTGGAAATGTTGTTTGAAGACATCTCGCCCATTGAATTGTTCCATGACAGCCTGCCGATGGTGACCGAACTTTCCCGAAAACATAATATCGAAATTGTSATCCCMAGCGAGGGMGAGGMCRARATCAAGGTCCGGGCYGATCATATMAGATTAAAACARGTWTTCTTGAAYTTGCTGACCAACGGCATTAAATACAATGATGAACATGGCACGGTGACCATTCGTGTCGAAAAAGCAGAAAATGAAAAAGTTCATATTTACGTGACCGATACGGGGATCGGCTTGACCGCCCAGGACCAACTAAAACTCTTTAAACCGTTCAGTCGGATCGGTGCCGAACATTCCGAAGTCGAAGGCACCGGAATCGGCCTTGTGGTCTGTGAAAATTTAATGACCCTGATGCGCGGATCGATTACTGTGACGAGTGAACTTGGCAAAGGCACCGAAGTCTGCTTAGAATTACCCCAAGCTGACAATATAGAGGCGATATTGAAGATTTCGGAGACGCTAAATGATTGAAGACCAACAGAAAATTGCAAATGCAAATATTCTAATTGTTGATGATAAAGCCGATAATGTTCGGCTTTTGGAAATGATGCTGTCGTTTTCTGGCTACAACAATGTGCAAAGCACCACAGATTCTCGAAAAGTTTTAGGGCTTGCTCAAAAAACCGAATTTGACCTAATCTTGTTGGATATCCGCATGCCGCATCTGGATGGTTTTGATGTTATGGCGCAATTGGCTGACCTGAATGATGGCGGTTATATTCCTGTCCTTGTTTTGACGGCTCAAAACGACATGGATACCCGCCTAAAGGCCTTGCAATTGGGGGCACGTGATTTTGTAACCAAGCCTTTTGATAAAGGTGAAGTCCTTAATCGCATTTCAAATATGTTAGAAGTCCGCCTGCTGTATAACGAGCGCAAACACCAAAATGAAATTTTGGAAGAAATGGTCCGTAACCGCACGCTGGAACTTGAACGCCGCAATATGGAATTGGACAGAACCCGTTTAGAAGTGGTGCGCCGTTTGGGGCGCGCGGGCGAATACCGCGACAATGAAACCGGCATGCACGTGGTGCGCATGAGCAAAAGCAGCCAAGTTCTGGCCCAGGCGGCTGGTTTGAGCGAAGAACAGTGCGAACTGATTTTAAATGCAAGCCCCATGCATGATGTGGGGAAAATCGGCATTCCCGATGGTATTTTACTAAAACCCGGACGGTTTGAGCCCGACGAGTGGAAGATTATGAAAACCCATGTGCAAATCGGCGCAGATATCATTGGCAACGATGCCAGCCCCCTGATGAAAATGGCCCGCATTATTGCCCTGAACCACCATGAAAAATGGGATGGAACGGGATACCCTAACGCAATCAAAGGCGAAGATATCCCCATCGAAGGCCGAATTTGCGCGATTTGTGATGTGTTTGATGCGTTGACGTCGGAACGCCCTTATAAAAAGGCGTGGACTGTTGATGACGCCGTTGAACTGATCAACAAAGAATCCGGTGTTCAGTTCGATCCAAAACTTGTGGTTTTGTTTAATGAATGCTTGCCCGAAATTATAGATATTCGGGAACAATACGCGGATGCTGAATTTTAAGGGGGCTTTGAATTAAGCCTTATTAATCTGGCTTGTCCAAATAATGCCCCGCATTTGAAAGCGACAATTTCATCTTATGACGGATGTTTGAACTTCTGTTGTTCACGTCGTTAAACTGAGCATCGCCCACAATGGCGGCAAAGTCGGCCTGTGCGGAAAACGCCGGAAATTCCGATAACGATCCGTCTTCGTAATACGCGGTGCCATGCCCAATGGCTTCATGCACCAAAGTTGCGGCAATGTCGTACGGGTTAAAAAGGTCTTCCATCAATAACAAAGTGGACGAAACCATCACCACAAATTGTTTACGGCCGGGCAGTGGAGCAAAGGCACCGAGCGTCAATCCGCCATTTTTCGGACAGAAATTTCCAACAATAAAATAGCCGCCTTTGTCAGACATTAACTGTCTCATCTGTAAAAAAAGTTCAGGCGTGTCGTTTTCAATGACTTTCAAGGCACTGATAAATCGATCTAGATACATTTTGTTGTTGTTATCGTTGACCTTTACCCAAACGGAATAATAGGGGCTGGCGATGATGGGGATGCCCTTGTATTGGGTAACTGGAATTTGTTTGTTTTGGATTTGTTTGTGTTTGTCGATGTTGGCGGTATCGCATCCGTTAAACGTATTGCCCCCGACCTGTTTGATGGTCGATTTTTCCAGATATAAATGACGCGCAAGATCTTTATCAACCCATGCCCTTTGCTCATCGCCTTGAAACTTAATTAATTTTGACAACGGTGGCGAAATTTCTGTGGCCCCGCTGGTCAGAGACCAAAGGCAAACAGACATGGCGATGGTAAAAGCTATTTTCATTTTTAGCGTTCTCTAGTGGTGACTTGAACATCACCGTGTAAAGTTCTGTGGACCGGGCATTTGTCCGCGATTTCCAAAAGGCGCGTGCGTTGCTCGTCCGAAAGCTGTCCTTTTAATGTTATGTCTCTTTCGATAAAATCAACACGTCCTTCGCCTTTTTCATGTTTAAGGCTAACGCGAACATTGTCCAAGGCCAGTTTTTTGCGATTAGCATACAGGCGCAACGTCATGGATGTGCACGCGCCTAAGGCCGCTAAAAGATAGTCATAAGGGGCTCCACCGCTGTCATTTCCGCCAACGCCAAGCGGTTCATCAGCGGTCAAAACGTGCAGATTGTTCATAACAACGGATTGGGTATACAGGCCCGCATCTGTTTCCTGAACAACAACAGCACCTTTTTCACCCTTGGCCACGTGAGCACTGGGAACCGAGATATAGCGTGTCGCCCACGCCGAAATCACATCGGCAACATAGGCCGCGTCTTCGTGGTGGTGTAACAAGTGGTCGGCGTCGTCCAGGCTGACAAAACTTTTGGGATGTTTCGCGGCGCCAAAAATATGTGCGGCATTGTCGATGCTGACGGTTTCATCGCCGGGGGCATGAAACACCAACAGGGCCTTGTTCAAGCTGGAAATGTCGGCAGATAATTTTTGCTCTGCCATATCCTCCAAAAACTGCTTTTGAATGGTGAATGTTCGCCCCGCCAATTGCACATCGGCCTGTCCATTGGCATTGATGTCATCAAGGGAACATTGAAAATTTTCAATCACATGCGCCGGGTCGGCGGGGGCATTGATGGTGACCACGGCTTTTAATTCTTCAATATGTTTGGCGGCGACCAAAACGGCGGCACCGCCCAAACTGTGGCCAATGATGATTTGTGGGGCTTGGTGATGGACCCGCAAAAAATCAGCAGCGGCGACCAAATCTTCGACGTTGGATGAAAAATTTGTGTTGGCAAATTCACCCTCGCTAGCCCCCAATCCCGTAAAGTCAAAACGCAATACGGCAATGCCATTTTGCGTCAAGCCATCGGCAATGCGCGACGCGGCAAAGATATCCTTGGAACAGGTAAAACAGTGGGCGAACAAAGCATAGGCCTTGGGCCGACCAATAGGAAGATCCAGCCGCGCCGCCAAATCATGCCCATGGGCACCGGGAAAGGTCATCTTTTCACTAGTGTGCGCGGCCATTATTTCACTCCTGTTTGAGGGTCTCAAATATGCTTTGAAGTTGGGCTTGAATAGCCTTGTCGCAATATTTTGTTTTGATGTCTTTGTGGGCTTGTTTGCCCAAGCGTTGGCGAAGTTTTGGGTCGGTGGCGAGGCGTTCTAAGGCTCGTGCCAAGGCATTTATTTCCTTAAACTCCAGCAATAGTCCATTTTTTTCATCACGAACCAAATCGCGACAGCCCGGCGTATCAAAGGCGACCAATGGGCGACCGATCGAAGCCGCTTCCAACAGGCTTCTGGGCATGCCTTCTCTGTACGATGGCAAGACTGCGATGTGGCTGTTCTTTATCAGTTCAGCAATGTCTGAACGTTGGCCTAACCATGTCATCAGGCCTTCGTCTTGCCAGGCTTTTAATTGAGCCTCGGATATTGATGCGGGGTTGGCCGGGTCCGGTGCACCGACCAGTTCAATGTCGATTTTGACACCACGTGATTTTAACAAACGGGCGGCTTGCATCAATTCGCCAATGCCCTTGTCCCACAACATTCTTGATACGAGCAAGGCTTTGGGGATGGTGTTTTCAGGCTCGCCGCCCACGTTGGGCTCGCCGCCCACGTTGGGCTCTGGCGTGAACGGAAAGTTTTCCATGTCCAAACCAGAACCAAAGATAAGGTCGGTGCGGTCCGGTGTGGAAACACCCAACCCATTCAACAACGCTTTATCATCATCATTTTGCACCTGAAGGCGGCTGAGTTTTGGCGACAGCGCCCAACGTAAAATCGGCGTGATGATGGTGCGGATCATACGGAACTTAAAGGCGTCTGAAATAAACACCACGCCCATGCCGGAAAACAGGTTCACGGTCTTTGCGACCTTGGCCCGGCGCGCGGCAACCGATCCATACATGATGGATTTGACCGCCACGTGATACGACACGTCAGGCTTTTCTTGTTTGTAAATTCTGATGAGGTCCAATAACGCAGACAGTTCAGAAAACGGGTTTAGGCTTTCGCGTTTGATCGCCCACGGCACCGTGCGAAAACCCAATGCCTCGATTTGTTTTTGGTGTTCGTCCATGCGGGCCACGACAACAACATCATACCCGGCAGCGCGCGCCGCAAATGCGGTGGGCAAGCGGTGCGAACAAAACGCCCAGTCTTCGGTGACGGTGAACAGCATTTTGGGCGTTTTAGACATGAGCTTTATACTTTATTCTCCGTAATAGTCTTTGTACCATTCTACAAATTTTTTGATGCCCTCTTCCACGGTGGTGGTGGGCTGATAACCAACGGCATCGCGCAAATCATCCACGTCGGCCCACGTTGCGGCGACGTCGCCGGGCTGCATGGGTAACATGTTCTTTTTGGCTTTTTTGCCTAAGTTTTCTTCCAGAACTTCGATGTACTTCATCAGGCCGACTGCGGTATCTGATCCAATGTTGAAAACACGGAACGGCGCGGTGTGGCTGCTGGCGGGGTCTTTGTCGCCACCGACTTGCAAGCCTGGAGGAGAATCCAGTGTGCGGATGACGCCTTCGACGATGTCATCAATGTACGTAAATGACCGTTTCATTTCGCCATTGTTAAACACATCAATGGTTTTGCCGTCCATGATCGCCTTGGTGAACAAGAATAACGCCATGTCCGGACGACCCCATGGGCCATATACGGTGAAAAACCGCAACCCCGTGCTGGGAAATTGAAACAGGTGCGAATAGGTATGTGCCATCAATTCGTTTGCGCGTTTTGTGGCAGCGTACAGGCTGATCGGGTGATCCACTTTGTCGTGGGTGGAAAACGGCATTTTGTCGTTGGTGCCGTAAACTGAACTGGACGATGCATAGACCAAATGTTTGACGTTGGTATTGCGGCAACCTTCTAAGATGTTCACAAATCCATACAGATTGCTGTCCACATAATCGATGGGGGCTTCCAACGAATGACGCACTCCGGCTTGGGCGGCCAAGTTAATCACGCCATCGGGTTTGTGGTCTTCGAACAATTTGGCCACGGCTTCGCGGTCGGCTAAATCGATGCGAGCCTCGGTAAAGTTTGCATGATCGATAATCTTTGCGAGCCGCGCTTCTTTCAGCTTCACATCATAATAGGGGGACATAATGTCCAACCCAATGACCTCGTCCCCGCGTTCGAGGAGCCGTTCAGAAACGCGATTGCCGATAAAACCAGCACTGCCTGTAACAAGAACTTTCATAGGGAAAAACCGTCTTTTATTAAATTAAGCTTGGCGGCACCGTACCCTATTTGCCCCCCCTATAAAACAGCAATCTTGTTTAGTTTTTCTTGAAGCTTAACGACCAGTAGATCGCGGTCGGTATCAGCATAGTCTTCTAAGGGGCCCACACCCCAAATCGGGGCGGGCCAAGCCGCGTCGTCTTGAAAGCGGGCAATGACGTGAATGTGCAACTGTTCAACCACATTGCCCAACGCAGCCACGTTGATTTTATAGGGCTTAAACAGGCTTTTCAGGGTCTTTGAGACGTGGTCAATCTCACTCATGACCTGTATGCGATCCGTCTCGTTTAAGTCATCTAAATCGCGAAGACCGTCCTGTTGGGGGACCAAGACAATCCATGGATAGGTCTTGTCGCGGATTAAAAGCACGCGGCACAGGCTTAAGCGGGTAATTTCAACGGTGTCGTTGGCAAGGGTCGGGTGCAGTTCAAACATTGGCTTTTCTCCGGTGTTTATTGAAGGCAGTATGGACGCAGTTATTGGGAAGGAAAAGCATTGATGAGCGAACCACGGCTAAAATCTGGATTTTGGGTAAAGGCTCAATTGCGTCTCTGCGATTTGGCCTTTTTGCCGTGCGTGGTGGTCAAACGTGGCGACGAAGATGCTGGGCAAATTCTGATTAAAATCAACCGCTTAAATAAGGGCTGTCAGTTGCTGGCGAAACGTTACACCGATGATGGCGGACGGGCGTGGACCGTGGTGGCGGGGGATGATGAACAGGCCTGTGATGCTTATATTTTCCGCGAATCCAATATGGATGCGGATCTGTGGGTTTTAGAAATCGAAGACTTAAACGGAACCTATCAGCCGGATGGGCAAGAACCCCTGCTTGAATAATGGTTGCATAGCTAACAATTACCATGCTAACTGATTTTTGAAACCTTAAAAAAATCAGGCAATTCCCCATGAGCAAATTAATTCCCGATTATGTGCCCCCCCAACCCAGTGCTGAATTTTCAGCGATGGTTAAAGAACGTCGCGAGTCTGCGGCGACGTATCTGATCAGTTATGCGCAAAAATTATCGCACCGGGGCCTGACCGAACGTTTAAAAGTCCATGGCGTGACTGTGGCGCAATGGGCGGTGTTGGTGGTGTTGTGGGAAATTGATGGCTTAACGCAAAAAGAATTGTCGGAACGGGTCGCCGTGGAAACACCAACCTTATCACGCACCATCGACCGCATGGAACGCGATGGATTGGTGAAACGTGATCGCAACGTGCGCGATCGCCGCCAAGTCCATGTGAACCTGACCGAACACGGTGCGGCGTTGTGGCGCGAATTGGTACCCGAAGCCGAAGCCAATTTGGCACAGGCCTTGGACGGATTTTCTGAACAAGACGAAGCCCAATTGTGCGCTTTGTTAAAACGAGTGATTGGCAATATGACGGACAACCAAGGGGATCAATCATGAAAACATCCTATAAAACCGCAACCGTGATTTTGATCCTGACCGTGCTTTGGATGGTCTCTGGTGCGTTTAATAGTTCCGTCCAAGTGGCAGAAGAAACCACGACCAAGAAAACCTATATACCGCGTGTCCGTGTGATGACCATTGTCGGCGAGCTCCACACCCAAACCATTCGCGTGATGGGCCGCATTCAGGCTGACCAGGCGGTGAACGTTCGCGCTCAGGTCTTGGGTCATGTGGCTGATGTTGTGGTATCCAAGGGGGACCGGGTCAAAGCGGGTGACGTGATCTTGCACATCGATGGCGAAGATCGCAAAGGCCGCCTTGCCGAAAGTCGTGCGCGTATGAAACAACGCGAAATTGCTTATGAAGCCGCCCGAAAACTGCGCAAAGGTGGGTATAGTTCACAGTTAACCGAAGCCCAAGCGAAGGCCGATTTGGAAGCTGCAAAAGCCCAAGTCACCCGTATGAAACGCAATTTGGACAATACCACCGTGAAGGCGCCTTTGACGGGTGTGATTGATACCTTGCCCGTGAAGGCCGGGGATTATTTTGATAAAGCGGGCGGCATTATTGGACGCATTGTTGATCTGACCAAAATGGTCGCCCTGGGCCAAGTCGCCGAACGCAATATTCAAGACATCGCCTTGGGCAAGCGCGCTCAAGTTCGCCTGCCCGATGACCGAAAACTGTCTGGCACGGTGTCTTATATTTCCAGCGCCTCGAACGCATTGACCCGTACGTTTGATGTTGAAGTGACCTTGGATGTTACGGATGAAAGTGTCCGCGAAGGCATCACGGCGGAAATTCAACTGCCCATGAAAACCTTGTTTTCGCATCGTATTTCTCCGGCTTTGCTGACGCTCGATAGCGAAGGCAACGTGGGCGTGAAAACCATCGGGGCAGGCAACATTGTCGAATTTCATTCTGTTAAGGTGGTWTCSGATACCATCGAWGGCATGTGGTTAAGYGGCTTGCCMRCRWCGATYACGGTCATTTCRGTGGGCCARGATTTTGTCAGYGTYGGGCAAACSGTTGAYCCCGTCGAAGGCAAYTTAAAATCCATGATTTCCCAACCCCGGCAAGGGAACTGATYKSATGCGCGCARTYATTGATCTSGCCTTTKCCAAAGCTCGMACCACGCTTTCAACRYTGYTRTTGTTGTTGATTGCRGGSRCAATYGGSTAYGWMGMAATCCCCAARGAAGCCGAACCCGACATCAATATTCCGATGATCATCGTGCGCGTRTCRCACGAAGGYATWTCCCCCGAAGACACCGAAAACCTGTTGATCCGCCCATTGGAACAAGAACTGAGGTCCGTCGAAGGCTTAAAAGAATTGCGCGCCAAAGGATACGAAGGCGGGGCCAACGTGGTGTTGGAATTCGAAGCCGGATTTGATGTGGACAAAGCCATGACCGATGTCCGCGATCAGGTCGATGTGGCGATCCCCAATTTACCCGAAGACAGCGATTCCCCGGTGATCGAAGAGATTAACTTTTCAAAATTCCCGGTGGTCGTGGTGACATTGTCCGGTCCCGTTCCCGAACGTGCTTTGTTGCAATTGGGCTTGAATCTGAAAGACGAAATCGAATCCATTACCGCCGTTCTGAAAGCCAAGCTGACCGGAACCCGCGAAGAAATGGTCGAAATCTTGATCGACCCGGTGAAGATCGAAAGTTACGGCCTAAGTCCGGCCCAAGCGATTGCCAGCGTGCAAAGTTCAAACCGTTTGGTGGCGGCGGGCAAACAAGACACGGGCCACGGCAGTTTCACCTTAAAAGTTCCGGGCCTGATCAATACGCTGGAAGAAATCATGCAGTTGCCCGTGACGGTACAGGGCGACGCGGTGATTGTGCTCAGCGACATTGGTGAAGTGCGCCGCAGTTTCAAAGACCCCAGAAGCTTTGCCCGCATCAACGGCAATCCGGCGGTGACGTTGGAAGTGTCAAAACGCACCGGACAAAATCTGATTTCCACGGTCGAACAAATTAAAAAAGTTGTCCAACGTGACCGCGCCGAATGGCCCGATGAAGTCCGTGACGCCATCGAAATTTCCTATGCTCAGGACAAATCAAAAGTCATCATCGAACGCCTCTCAACATTAGAAAACAGCGTCATCAGTGCCGTGTTGTTGGTGATGATTGTTGTCGTCGCAGCACTCGGCTGGCGGTCCGCGACCTTGGTCGGCGTGGCAATCCCCGGATCGTTTTTAACGGGCGTATTGGTGTTGCATCTGATGGGCCTGACCATGAACATCGTGGTTTTGTTTGGATTGGTTTTGGCGGTGGGCATGTTGGTGGATGGCGTCATTGTGGTCACTGAATTTGCAGACCGAAAAATGACCGAAGGCATGGACCGAAAACTTGCTTATTCTTTGGCCGCAAAACGTATGGCGCCGCCGATTGTGGCGTCGACCCTGACCACATTGGCGGCGTTTTTGCCGTTGTTGTTTTGGCCGGGCGTGGTGGGTGAATTTATGAAATACCTGCCCATCACCTTGATCGCGACGTTAAGCGCATCGTTATTAATGGCGATGGTGTTCGTTCCGACCTTGGGCGCGTACTTTGGAAAACCCATCGATCCTGCTGACGACGATGACGGCAAGCCATCCCCCATAACCGAAGCTTATTTGCGGATTTTAAAAGGCGCCTTAAAACACCCCGCAAAAATATTAACAAGCTCTGTCGCCGCTTTGTTTTTGGTTTTGTTTGCCTATGTTGAATTTGGCAATGGCATTGAATTTTTTCCCGATTCTGAACCGTCTACGGCTCAAGTCCAAGTGCGGGCTCGGGGTAACTTATCCATTTGGGAACGCGATGCTTTGATGCGTGAAGTTGAAATCGAAGCCGCAAAAGTCACGGGCATTCAAATGGTCTATACCCGCACCCGTTCGAATCCGACGGGCGAAGGCGCCGAAGATATCATCGGCACGGTATTTTTAGAATTTGACGATTGGCAGACCCGGCCCAAGGTCGGTTGGATTTTGGACGAAGTCCGCAAACGCACCGCACCGATTGCCGGCATCATCATCAATGCAGTCAAACAAAAGGGCGGTCCTCCGGTGGGTAAAGCGGTGCAGATTGAACTGTCGTCACGCTATCCTGAATTGTTAATTCCAACGGCCAAAGCGATCAAAGAAAAACTCAGCACCTTCGAAGGACTGATTGATATCGAAGACACCTTGCCGCTGCCGGGCATCGATTGGGTGTTCGATGTGGACCGGGCACAGGCGGCAAAATTTGGCGCCAGCATTTCATCCGTTGGCGAAACCATTCGTTTGGCGACCTCGGGTATTCGGCTCAGCACGTATCGCCCAAAAGACATCGATGATGAAATTGATATTCGGGTGCGTTTTCCGGCGCGGTATCGAAATTTAGAAGAAGTCGACAGCATTCGTGTGAACACCGATTTTGGCTTGATTCCGATTTCAAACTTTGTGCGCAAACGGGCTCAACCCAAAGTCGGCACCATCAGCCGCACAGATTCTCGCCGCGTGGTGATGATCAAGGCCGATGTGCAAAAAGGTGTGTTGGCGGATAATATCGTGCAGGGCATTCAGGCCTATATGGAAACGGCGGATATTGATTCCAGAATTTCCGTCCGCTTTAAAGGCGAAGACGAAGAACAGGCTAAGGCTAAGGCGTTTTTGACCAAGGCTTTTGGCGTGGCGCTGTTTTTAATCGCGATTATTCTGGTCACGCAATTTAACAGTTTTTATTCAGCATTCCTGATTTTGTCGGGTGTCATTATGTCGACGCTAGGAGTCTTTATCGGCCTGTTGGTGACGGGGCAACCGTTTGGCATCGTCATGGGTGGCATTGGTGTGATTGCCTTGGCGGGCATCGTTGTGAACAATAATATTGTGCTGATCGATACCTTTGACCGTTTGCGCGGCGACCATGAAAGTGTTCACGATGCCATCATGCACACGGGGGCTCAACGTCTGCGTCCGGTGCTGTTGACCACCATCACCACCATGTTGGGCTTGTTGCCCATGGCCATGAACGTTGGTTTAGACTTTATCAATCGCACGGTTATCGTGGGGGCACCCGCCAATATGATGTGGGTGCAGTTGTCTATTTCCATCGTTTATGGTTTGGGCTTTGCGACCATTTTGACACTGGTTGTCACCCCATCGGCCTTGATGGTTAGAGAAAATGTTTCACAGTGGTGGCGGAAAAAACGAGCCGTTTAGGCTTCGTCTTCGGGTGGTCCTAAACTGAACAGGTCCGGAGTGCCGCCTTTGCTGACGATGCGGTGACTGCGAATAGCAAGCGGAATGGATATGATATAGCTGGCCAAAATACCGGAAAGCGTGACCCAAGGGGCGCTCACCATGGACGCGATAATCATGCCGACGGCGACCATCAACGGCAAAATCAGGCTGGGCGCCAATTTGACCTTTTTAAAGGAATAGGTCGGAATGTTGCTGACCATCAAAAAAGACACCAGCAAGACAAATACCGCGACCACTTCGGGGCGGCGCATGAAATCGCCAAACAGGTTAAAGGAAATCACCATAGGCAAAAGCACCAATCCGGCGGCCATGGGGGCGGGGACTCCGGCAAAGAAATTTCCGGCCCACGAAGGCGGATTAGGGTCTTCGGTGGCGGTATTAAAACGCGCCAAACGCAAGGCACAGGCCATGGCGTAAATCAGCACCAAAATCCAGCCAAACCGACCAACGGTTTCTAACGACCAGAAATACAACATCATGCCCGGCGCCACGCCAAAGCTTAAAATATCGGCGAGGGAATCAAGTTCGGCACCAAATTTAGACGTGCCTTTTAACAAGCGCGCAATGCGTCCGTCCAAAGCATCCAATACGGCGGCGGCAAAAATCGCCAAGCACGCATGTTCCCAACGGCCTTCATACGCAAAGCGAATGGCGGTCAGCCCGGAACACAACGCCAGCAACGTCAGCATATTGGGAATCATGACGTTCAAAGACAAGCGGATGCGTTTAGGCCGCTTCAGCTTTTGTTCGTCAGACATCTCATCAGGCATCTGGTCAGACATAGGTCAGAACCTTTTTCTTAGTGAATTTCGCCAACGCGAGCGGATTCTTTGGATTTGATATCCGCAATCACGGTTTCACCCGCCGTGGTCAATTGTCCAACGGCGACCATCGGTGCGGTGCCCTTGGGCATGTACACATCAACACGAGACCCAAAACGGATCAGGCCAAAGCGTTCGCCGGCTTTTAATTCGGTGCCTTCTTGGACCTGACAAACGATGCGCCGCGCGATTAAGCCCGCGATTTGCACAAACGCAATGTCGTGGCCTTCTTTGGTTTTCATGCGCAATGATTGGCGTTCGTTAAATTCGCTGGCTTTGTCCAAATCGGCATTTAAGAACTTGCCGGGGCGGTACGCCAGTTTGGTGATGGTGCCATCCATCGGCGCGCGGTTCACGTGAACGTTAAACACATTCATGAAAATGCACACCCGTTGCAAAGCCGCATCGCCCATGTCCAATTCTGCGGGCGGRATGGCTTCGTCAATCAAACAAATGCGTCCATCAGCCGGGGCAATGACCAAATCTTCGCGGACCGGCGTGACGCGGTTGGGATCGCGGAAAAAGTAAACACACCACAGGGTCAAAATAACACCAACCCAACCCAAAGGTTCAGCAAYGTAAGCCAGAACCAAAGCGATCACGGCAAACATGGCGATAAAYGGCCAACCTGCTGGGTTAATCGGTACCAATACGTCCTTCACGGGCAGTCTTCCTTYTTCATTTTGGGGGAAATCCCCAAAGTTTTAAGYKKTCTTGAAYAGCTATGTATCACTGATTGTCGGGTAAACGRAAGACCTGACCTGGATAAATCATATCMGGGGTTTGAATTTGGTCCCGATTGGCTTCGAAAATYAAATGATAACGCACRCCGTCRCCATAGGTTTTGCGCGCCAAMCGCCACARACTATTGCCCGGTTGCACAATGGCAAAGGTTCCGGGTTTTAAGTTTTTGGTGTCTTCGGGTTCGGCGCGTTGGAACGGCATTTCACGCCGTGCAATGACCTTGGCTTGATCGTCCACCATATCGGCGCGCAGCGTATAGGTGCCCGGCGCAATGTCGTTTTCAGGGGACAAACGCCACAAACCTTTGGCTTCATCAGCGGTGGTTTTTCCGATAAAGCGGTTGTCGATGTATAAATGCACGGATTTTCCGGGGGATGCATGACCGCTGATGGACAATTGACCATCGCCATAATCGATAGTATCCACGCCAAAGACATCGGATATGCCGGGTTTTTGCAGGACTTCACTGTTGCCTGTGCCATCGCGGCGGACTTTTAAGGCCAGGGCCCCGTCTGAATTGGCGGACCGTTCGGGCACGACCAAGATGACGATGTGTTCGGATAAAACCGGATCATGGCCTTCACGCAACATGCGCAGACCCAAATGACGTTCGCCGGGTTCTAAAAGTTTTTCAGGTACAAACACCCATTCGCCGTGGCGGTCGGTGGTGACTTGGCCAAAGACGCTGTCATCGTCAAGGATTTCGACGGTGCTTAACGGATGAGCGCGCCCCGCCATCACGGCGTTGCCTTCGGGATTTACACGCACCACATCAAACGTGGGCGGAATGATTTTTTCGACTTGAGCTTTGGGGGACGGAGCCGTTTCTGGTTTAGGCGCGACCGGCGCATCGGTCGGGTCTTTCATAACGCTGAAACCAACGGCGATCGCGATTACGACAACGCCGATAATGCCTAAGATGACGGATTTGCTCACGTCGACCCCTCCTAAAAATCCCATGTACACTTATTAAACAGAATAAGGCGCTCTACGGCCCGGCGCAATGGTCTGCATGCAAGGGGCTGCGCCAAAGTCACTTGCAAAAGCTCTTTACCACTCTTCATCGTTGGTTTTTGGGGGTTTTTCAGCTTTTACACGGTTTTCGATGGGGGCCAGTTGTTTTAAGTATTTGATCATGGCTTGGCGGTCTTGTTTGGTCATTTTGCTGGTGGTGTGGCTGATCGATTCGGACATTGCGCCCCCGACAAAATCCGTATCGGGCAACATGCCGATGGTGAACAGCAGGTCAAAATCGCTTGAATCCCATTTTCCAACGCCTGTTTTTTTGTCCGGTGTGATGTTGGGGATGACAACACCTTCGGGGTTGCGCTTGGTCCCCGCAAAGGCCATTTGACCTTTGCTGCCACCTAAGAAATTTCTCGGCGTGTGGCATTCTTGGCAATGGGCCAAGGCTTCGGTGACGTAACGTCCACGGGACCAATCGGGCTTGGCACCCTTGTCTAAATATAAAGCTTTCCAAATGGTCACGGTCCACCGCCAGCCATAAGGCATGTTTAAATCGTGATCTTGATTGGCGCGTTCGACTTTGGGGATGGATTGCAAATAAACCCACAGGTCTTTGATGTCGCCCGTGGTCATGTGGGTGTAGGACGTATAGGGAAACGATGGAAAATAGTTTTCACCGCTTGGCGATACGCCATCGCGCAGGGCGGTCTGGAAATTTTCAAAGGTCCAGTCCCCAAGGCCTGTTTTTTGATCCGGCGTGATGTTGGGGCTGTAAAAGGTGCCGAAGTCGGTTTTAAAGGGCCGACCACCCGCCAAAAACTTGCCGCCCCCTTTTTTGTCGGTGTGACAGCCCACGCATCCGCTTAGGTGAAAGATGTATTCTCCACGATCACGTTGGCCTGCACGTTGGTCTAACTCAGCCGATTGGGCCGGGCTTAAAACGAACACCGCCCCAACAACCAAGGTTGCAAGGGCGGTGGAAAATTTAAACAAGCGGGGCGTCACGCTTATTTCTTTTCTTTCTTTTCCCGGAAATTTTCGTGGCAGTTTTTGCAAGACTTGCCAAGGTTGCCAACGGCCGCGCCAACAGCTGCCATATCACCGGTTTTTGCCGCCATGGATAGGCCCATGCTGGCGTCTTGAAATTGTTTGATGGCTGCCGCAAATTCGGTGGGCTTTTCCCAAACGACGGGCAAAATAGTGGTTTCACCAACGTTAGAACCCTTTGGGAACAGGCTTGCTGAGATTCCAGCAAGCGCCACCATACCGTCCGCATGAACCTGAAGGTTTGCAGAATTTGTGGTGTTTTGTTTCAAAATGCCAACAATCGATCCCATGTGACCGCCCACGGATTTCATGGTGGTCTGGCGGTATTTGAGCTCACCAGCCGGGTCGGCAAAAGCCTGAGGACTGACCAAGGTTACAGACACGGCAAGGGCGCAAGCGGCTAGAATGATTTTTTTCAAGGGGGAGACTCCTGTGTTGATTTTTTTAACTATGAATTCAGTGCGGGTGATAGTCTAAGACTTCTGCGACCTTGGCAAGACTAAAGTTGGCAAGCCTAAAAAAATATTTTGAAAGTATTCGTTGATGACAAAACTATCCGCCGTATGTGTTTTTTGTGGCTCTCGTTCCGGGGAAAACCCTGCGTATGCCCACCAAAGCGAAACCTTGGGCCGGATGTTAGGCGAATGCGGTGTGAAGTTGGTTTATGGCGGCGGCGGCATTGGATTGATGGCCTCGGTCGCGAACGCCACAATCACAGCCGGCGGAAGCGTTTTGGGCATTATTCCGAAATTCCTGCGGGACTATGAAGTGGGCAGTGTCGAAGGTTCCGCCGAAATTCTGGTCGAGGGTATGCACGACCGCAAAGCCAAGATGTTCGAGGTCTCAGATGCCTTTGTGATCATGCCGGGTGGCATAGGGACCTTGGACGAAACCATCGAAATCATCACGTGGAAACAACTTCAACAACACAACAAGCCCATTGTGTTTGTGAACATCGATGGCTATTGGGACCCGTTTTTGGCTCTGATTGATCGGGTGGTTGAAGCTGGCTTTGGTCATCACAAGGTTAAAGAGCTGTATCAGGTGGTCGAAAACGTCGAGCAAATCTTTGCCGCCCTTGAAAATGCACCCGACGGTGATAAAGACGTTTTACTCAGCCACCTCTAAAGGCTAAACTGCCAAAAATTGTTACAACATCATCTGCCCATCAGGAGCCACACATGTCCAAAATTAAGGTCGCCAATCCAATCGTAGAACTCGACGGCGATGAAATGACCCGCATCATTTGGGATTTCATCAAAACCAAACTTATTTTGCCATACCTGGACGTGGACCTTAAATATTTTGATTTGAGCGTCACCAAACGTGACGAAACCGACGATCAAATCACCATTGATGCGGCCGAAGCCATCAAAAAATACCGGGTTGGCGTCAAATGCGCGACCATTACGCCGGACGAAGACCGGGTTAAAGAATTTGATCTGAAACAAATGTGGCGCAGCCCCAACGGCACCATTCGCAACATCGTCGGCGGCACCATTTTCCGCCAGCCGATCATTTGCAAAAACGTGCCGCGTTTGGTGCCCGGTTGGACCAAGCCGATTGTGATTGGGCGTCATGCTTATGGTGATCAATACCGCGCCACCGATTTTGTCGTTCCCGGCCCCGGCAAACTGACCATTAAATTTGTCGGTGATGATGGCGCCACGATTGAACGCGAAGTTCACGATTTCCCCGGCAGCGGCGTGTGCATGGCCATGTTCAACGAAGACGAAAGCATTCGCGGTTTTGCCCGGTCCAGTTTGAATTATGGTTTGGAAATGGGCTGGCCTGTATACCTGTCCACCAAAAACACCATCATGAAAGCCTATGACGGACGCTTTAAGGATTTGTTTCAAGAAATTTTCGACGCAGAATTCGCCGATAAATTCAAAGCCGCTGGCATCACTTATGAACACCGCCTGATCGACGACATGGTCGCGTGCGCCATGAAATGGTCCGGTGGATTTGTCTGGGCGTGTAAAAACTATGATGGCGATGTGCAGTCCGATACGGTTGCTCAGGGCTTTGGCTCGTTAGGTCTGATGACATCCGTGTTGATGACGCCCGATGGACAAACCATCGAAGCCGAAGCCGCCCACGGCACCGTGACGCGTCATTACCGTCAACACCAAGCCGGCAAAGAAACGTCCACTAACCCCATCGCGTCCATCTTCGCGTGGACTCAGGGCTTAAGCTACCGGGGTAAATTCGACGAAACACCAGACGTGGTGAAATTCGCCGAAACCTTGGAACGCGTGTGTATTGAAACCGTCGAAAGCGGTCACATGACCAAAGATCTGGCGTTGCTGATCGGTCCAGACCAAGCTTGGATGACCACCAATCAGTTCTTGGAAAAGCTAGACGAAAATCTGACTAAGGCTATGGCTTAGGTTTAAGGGGAAGCGATTATGTCGATTAAAGGTACAGAGACCGAAAAGAACCTGTTGAAGGCTTTTGCCGGAGAATCCCAAGCGCGCAATCGATATACCTTTTGGGCCGGAAAAGCTCGTAAAGAGGGGCTGGTCCAGATCGCCCATATTTTCGAAGAAACCGCCGATCAGGAAAAGGCCCACGCCAGCCGCTTTTATAAGTTTTTAGAAGGCGGCGACGTGGAAATTACCGACACCTTTCCGGCGGGGGGCAATGGTTCGACGTTAGAAAACCTGCGGGCCGCAGCGGCAGGCGAAGAACACGAATGGACCGATCTCTATCCGGGCTTTGCCAAAGTGGCTCGCGACGAAGGCTTCGAAAATATCGCCAAAGCCTTTGACGCGATTTGCATCGCCGAAAAACAACACGGCAAACGGTTTTCAGATTTGGCCGATAACATAGAATCCGGACGAGTCTTCAAACGCGAAGACAAAACCGTGTGGAGATGCCGCAATTGCGGATACCTACACACAGGTGAAGAAGCTCCTGATGTGTGTCCGGCCTGCGTCCACCCCAAAGCTCATTTCGAAGTGCTGGCTGAAAACTGGTAACTCGATAGTTAAAAGAAAAAAGCCCCGCCGGAGAAATCTGGCGGGGCCTTTTTTTTGTTCTGTTGGGGGGAGCGCTTACGCGGTGCTGCGCACGGCCTTTTTTCGCGGGACGTTGTTCCACACCCTATGGACGTGAATCTACTCTCACCTTGTTGATTCTGTAACGCGCCTATGAAACAAGGGATAAGTCGACTCGAATGATGACATTGATTGCACGCAATGTGTTTGAGAGAACCTCCTCGGCATAGTGGCGGAGGTCCAGTAATGACATTATGCAACCCCTGTCTAAGGGCCTGTTTTATCGGTGAATGGCATTTAGGGCCACTCATCTAGCCATCAGTAACGCTTGCAAGCGTCCTCTAGGAAGAACATGGCGGGGTCATGTTCCGTTAATTTCTGGTGGAGGTCCAAAATGCAGTTTTGCAAGCGATGGATTATAACCTGGGTGATTAGACAATTGATCAACTGGATAGTTGACACGATCATTATTGGTTAAAATTATATAGTCCCGCGACCAGTTGATGAGGCGCGGGGCTATATCCCAAGGAAGGGAATGCATCAAAAACTCTGGCGGGGATTTTTGGTGGCTTCACTTCAACTTCATTGAAAAAAGACGCCTTTTCATTTATAGTATGAATGCATATATCTTGAGTATCTGTTCGGTCTGACAGCCCGTTTGAGCCTTCTTAAACGCCCTGTTGTGGTGTCAATTTTTGACGGGGACGTGATATGTTTGAGTCTAAATTTAGGCCTTTTTTGCTTCTGTTTGTGCTGGTTGCATTGAGCGGCTGTGCTTCGTCGCCGATGGACCAAGCCATGGCGCGCGGAGAATTTTCAAAATCTGTAGAATTTTTCGATACGGATTTTCAAAGTGATTTTGCCAAGGTTTCGCACCGCCAACATTACAGCGTGTGTTTTTCCCTGTTGAACGTGAAACGTTTTGGGCGGTTTTTTGATTGTTATGAAAAGTTAGAGGCCAAAATTCAAGCCAACGATGGCAAGCTGACCATGCTGGGGAATTTGACACCGGAACGCACCGAAGTGCAGCTGAAAGAAATGCGCACGCAAGCGTATCTGGAAGTCGGCGAATTTGCCAAAGCCCGCATCGATGCCTTGCGGATCATCAAACTGTCCAAAGAATCCAATCTATCAAATTTTGATAACAAAGCCTTTCGGGCCATCGAATACATTGCATCATGGGGCATCGTCGCGTCCATGGAAGAAGAAAACGCCATTCTTTCGCGGATTACCCCGTACGGCGTGCTGACCATTGTCGAGGCTCGCAGCGATAACGAAAAAAAAGCGCGCGAATGGATGGCCGAATTGGAAAACCTATCCACCGGGGGCTTTATGAGTGGCCTCGCCGGATTTGGCCCCAAAAAACAAACGTGGTTGGCTAAGGGTGCGTTTGTTTTGGAAGATTACCAAAAGGCCTATGACGTCATGACCGCGCCCGAAGAAGTCGGCTTTGGCGGCGCCATGGCAAAAGGCTTAATGGGCTTTGCCATGGCCTTTCCCACCACGCCGTTTGTGATGATGGGCATGACCGGGCGTATTGATTATGATGATTTGTCGTTCTTTTATCGGTTTGAGCCTAAATTCATTTTGCATCGTGCACAGTTGGAAATTGGCCGCATAGAGGAAGCCAAACAAGGCTACGACGAAATTTTGGCCGAACCCCGCGTTCAGGGTTTTGGCAGTGTTTTGTTTATGGCCTTGCATGGGCGCGGTCGGGTGGCGGAAAAAGAAGGTCAAACGAGTGTCGCCATCGATTATTACATCCGCGCCATTAATGTCTTGGAAGCTCAACGGGCCTCGATCGGCAACGAAAAAGGCCGCATTGGTTTTGTCGGCAACAAACAAGACATTTATCAAGACATCATCCATTTGCTGATCCGCGACGGCCGCCCCGGTGAAGCCTTTGAATATGCCGAACGGGGGAAAGCGAGAGCTTTGGTGGATATGCTGGCCACCAAAAAACAATTCGCCAGCAATGAACAAGGTGCGGAAGTTAACCAGCTGATCACAGAAATCGAAAACAGCAGTTTTGCCTCGATCCGCATGGCGCAAAATGAAACATCGGCGGCGCGCATTCGCAGCCTTGGCGATCAGGCGCGGGCAAAAATAAAAACGCTGGCCCCGGAAATCTCCTCCTTGGTGTCGGTCGATATTCCCCCCGTCGCTGACCTGCAGGCTCGGTTGGGGGCGAACGATACTTTGATTGAATTTTTTGGATCGGGCAAAAACCTGATTGTGTTCACGGTCACGCGTTGGAACGTCACCGCGCGTCGCTTGAATGGCAAGGGGCTGGACGCGTTAATTGGCAGCTATCGGGACAATATGTATGAATATGGAAACAATGCTCATGCGGACCCGTCCAAAAGTCTGTACAAGCTTTTGATTGCGCCCTTGGCCCAAGACATCAAAACCAAAAACCTAACCATTGTTCCCCACGGAGCCCTTCATTATGTGCCGTTTGCGGCGTTGATCGATGAACGGGGCGAAGCGATGATCGAACGCTATAGCATTCGCGTATTGCCCAGCGCGTCGGTGCTGTTTTTCTTGAAGGCCAAGCGTAGGGGGCAAACGGGTGGGGACATGCTTTTGTTGGGCAATCCGGATTTGGGTGATCCTCAATACGATCTGCCCGGTGCCGAACAAGAAGCTCAGGCGATCTTTGACCAGCGAGGCCAAAGCAACCGGAGTACGTTGTTAAAACGTCAAGACGCCAAGGAGACCACCACCAAGGGCCTGATGGGCAATTACAGATATCTGCATTTTGCCACCCACGGGGTATTCACCCCCGAAGACCCCTTAAATTCGGCTTTGTTGTTAAGAAAAGACGGTCAAAACGATGGGCGACTGACCGCGGCCGAGCTTTATGACATCAACTTAAACGCCGAACTGGTGACCTTGTCGGCCTGTGAAACGGGACTGGGGGCGATTACCCAAGGCGACGATGTGGTCGGCCTGACCCGTGGCTTTATGTTCGCGGGAGCGTCGACGATTGTTGCCAGCCTGTGGAAAGTGTCTGATGACGCAACGTCGGTGTTGATGCAGAAATTTTACCAGAATTTACAAACCATGGACAAACGCGAAGCCCTGCGCCGAGCACAATTGCACGTCAAAATAAACATAAACGAGCATCCTTTTTTCTGGGCCGCTTTTCAAATGTCGGGCGGAGACTAAGGGAGCGAATAAGGATAAGGCTTTACGTGTGTATTTTTTCGAGCGCTTTGCGAATTTCGTGTTTTTTGCCCTTGGCATATTGGGCAATGTCTAAATCGGACTTCATCACATGATTGTTCCACCAGCCCCGCAAAAATCGGCGCAAAGCATTGATTTGGTGCAGATCGGGTTCGGCTCGCCATTTTTGAGCCATATCGTTCATTTGCAGGGTTAGATTCCGGTGAGCTTCTGAATGGCTTTGTAAATTGGGGTAATTGCAAACCCGCATGATTTCTTCTTCGCGCAGGAAATGATACCGCGTGTATTCCAGCAATTGGTCGATGATCCGGCCGACATCTTCAAAGGCCAGATCGTGATGACCAATTCTGTTCAACAAGGTCACAATAATTTGATGGTCTTTGTCCAAGGCGTCGATGCCCACGCGCAATTCGTCGGTCCAAATGAAGACTTCGTGGTTCGAAGCCAAGGGCAATTCGATCCAAAACGTGCTGCCGTGGCCTTTTTGGCTGTCAAAACCAATGCGCCCGGCCATGCGTTCCAAGATTAACTTGCTGACCGTTAAGCCAATGCCCGTACCTTCTTTGGCGATCATCGGGTCCATGTCCAAACGATGAAACATTTTGAAAATATTGATGTGATCTTCTTTGGCGATACCTTGACCAACATCGGTGACGGAAATCCGGTAAAAACCATCTTTGGTGTTTTTGCCCGTGATCGTAACCGTGCCACCGTCCTTGTTAAATTTGATGGCATTGGACAACAAATTCAAGACCACTTGTTTGTACCGCATGGAATCGGTGCGCAAGATGACGGTGTCTTCTTTATCAAATTGATTGTCGACGTTAATGTCGCGCGGTTCGCCCAAGGGCGTAATCAAAGTAACGCAATCGGCAACCACCGCCTGAGCTTCAATGTCATCAAGGTATAAGGTCACTTGATCGGCTTCGATTCTGGCCAAGTCCAAGATGTCGTTCACCAGCACCAAAAGATGATTGCCCCCGGTGATAATACAGTCGATGTGTTCGCCTTGAGCCGTTGTGAGCGGGTATTTAGGGTCATACTGAAGCATCTGAGCAAACCCCAAGATCGCATTCAGCGGCGTGCGCAGTTCGTGGCTCATGCTGGCGAGAAATTCTGATTTGGCCAGATTGGCGTCTTCGGCGTCTTCTTTTGCCCGCACGGTGGCTTTGGTGCGCGCATCTAAGGCCTCGGCCATGCGGTTAAAGGCGGCTCCAAGACGGCCCAGTTCACCCGCATCCTTGGCCACGTCGGAACGGACGGTAAGATTACCCGCAGCCAAAGCTTCGGATGACGCCACCAACCGTTCAATGGGTTTTAAAAGCAACATCCGTGCGCCGCCCCAGCCCAACAGCACGGTGCCGATGACAAATAAGAACAGCAACACGAGCCGTTCGTACAGGTTCTGAGAGGCTTGTTTTTGTAAAATATCCAAAGACGTGAACGATACAATATAAGCCCCGTTAGGAATCCGGGGAACCGTGGCAAACGCGGCGATCATTTGTTGGTCATTTTTGTTGGTGAAGGTCCCCGCACCATTTTTAATTTCAAGAGCCTTTTCCATCAGGGGCACGCCGCTGAGTGAAGAGCCCACGGCATAAAGGTCAACAGGATAAGAAGCCAATACCGTGCCGTGACCATCAAAAGCCACAATGCTTTCGTTTTCAAGTTGCGTGACGGTGGCAAAATAACTGCTGAGCCAAGTGAGGCTAAGCCCGTTGTTTACGGTGCCTTGGACTTTGTTTTGCGCATCTAAAATGGGTTCGGAAAACACCAAGATGGGCTTTCCGGTGAGCACGCCAAATTTAAACGGGCTGATGGCAAAGGTGCCTTTGGCAAAGGCCTCGTTAATGTTGGGTGATTTGGTCAGGTGAATGGGCTTGGCCAGCGGGCCGGAACTGCACACCAGGTCTTTGTTGGCGTTCACCATGGAAAAATTCGTGTATTTACTATAACGCGCGCCGATGGTGTGAAGCAGTTGTGTGCAAGCTTCGACATCTCCGCCGTTAATTTCCTGCACGGCGGCCAAACCCGTTAACAGTTCGTGCGACGAATCGATCAGATCAGACAATTTGCCCACAACGGCTTCAGAAGACCGCATTAGGTCTTTGCTGGCTTCTTTCAGGCTGCGTTCTTTTTCTTGTGAGGCATGATAGATATCAAAAATCGCAATAGGCAGAGAGATCAGGAGAATCAAGAGGATAAACCGAGGGGTAATACTACGTGTGGGGAGGAACATTTTTTAAAATCACTTGTAACCGTAATAACGTGTAGAAATAAGCTTTGTTTCAGCCCTGTTTTAACAGGGCCCTTGTATCTTGGATAGGCGCATTATCCTCCTTTTTTTGGGGCTTTTAAACGATTTTATTGATCTTTATACCCGATTTTAAAAGGGACTGTGGAACAAATGATCCCGATTTCAGGGCTATTGATAGATTCAACCCTTGACGCCCCCCCTTAAATTACATATAAACCGCGCTCTGGGGCCGTTTTGTGCGACCCTTCTGTTTTTTTTATTCGAGTATTGAGGAGCCTTACAATGGCCCGTAAATGTGCATTGACCGGCCGCGGCGTACAGTCCGGTAACAACGTGTCCCACGCCAACAACAGAACCCGCCGTCGTTTCTTGCCAAACTTGCAAGATACTTCGCTGATGAGTGATGCCCTTGGGCACACTGTTCCGCTTCGCGTTTGCGTACGGACCATCCGCACCGTTGAACACAATGGTGGCCTTGATGCGTATCTTCTGAATACGTCTAACTTGAAGCTGACTGACGAGGCAAAAAAGTTGAAGCGTCGCGTTACGCGCGCGCTCGCTAAGAAAGCCGCGTAAGTTACGCTCTTTAGACTTCTTATTAAAAAAGCCCCGCTCAGTGATGAGCGGGGCTTTTTCGTGTCTTATCTCTGTGGGCCTGAAGTATTAAGAGAAGCAGGTCAGGAGCCTTTTAAGCAAAGCTCCTGACCTAAAATCTTAGTGACCGTGTTTCATGTCTTTCATGTCTTGCATTTTTTCGTGCATGGGGCATTCGCCTTTAGCATCTTTGTTCATGCAATCGCCTTTCGCATGATCGCCCATGCTCATTTTGCTGTGCATTTTGTCGTGCATGGGGCATTCGCCGTTGGCCTCTTTGTTTTTCAGGCAATCACCTTTGGTGTGACCGGCCATGTCGCCATGTTTTTTCATCATTTTGTCATGGTTCATGCCGCCGTGGTTCATCTTTTTCATATCACCATGGTTCATGCCACCCATACCGGATCCCATGGAATCGCCCATAGCGGATGGTGATTGCACGTTCACGTCAACGGTGACGTCTTTGCCATTGTCAAAMGTCAGSGTCAAAGSAAAGSTCGTGCCTTCTTTAAGGGGAGYATGCARGCCCATCAWCATGACGTGATAGCCACCGGGTTGCAGCATTACGGTYKMACCMGCRGGAAGRGGRATGCCRYCTTTGACTTCGCGCATTTTCATCATGCCGTCGATCATGGTGTGGGTGTGCAATTCAACACGTTTCGCAACGTCTGAACTGGCGGAAAGCAAAGTGTGGGCGTGTTCATTGCCATTGTGCACGGCCAAAAAGGCGCCACCGGCTTTGGCTGCACCCGCACTGGCGCGGGCCCAGGCATTGGAAACATCAAGGCCGCTGGCAAAAGCAGAAGTCGCCATCAAGGTTGTGGCAACGACGGCGGTGGAAACAAAAGTTTTCAAGTTCATGTGATCATCTTTCTATTGGGCGCTAAAACACATCATGTGGAGCGCAAGGGAGCGTCAAAAAACGCAATAACACGCGTGCCAAGGTAAGCTTGGCCTGCATGAGAAAATTTTAAAGAGAAGGAAAGTCTACCTAAGCGGCCGGTGGTCCGCGCGGTTGCCCTGGACCCGTTGTCCATAATCCGGTCACACGACGGCTCTCGGCCGGTGTCGCACACTCGCGAGGGAGGGAGCGAAGCGTGAACGCCAAATCGGGCGCGCTCGGGACGGGACCTTGAACATTGGTCTGCACTTGGCAAACCGGACAGTCCCACGGTGCGGCAGCAGACGTGTCCCCGTCCAAAGGACGGTCCGCTGTGGCATTAAGGGGCTGGGTTCCATAGGCTGTGCATATAACTTGGTAGAAAGACGGCAGGTTTTGACTGTTTTGAGTTTCTGCTTCTGCCGAAAACGAAACAGCTGCACTTAAGGGGATGAGGGTTTGAATGAGCATCGCAAACAGCGCAATTTGCGCAACCGCATTACGGCTCCGGTCTTTGCGGATGTTTTTAAAGATGCTCTTAAAAATCAAGTCATTCCCCAGATGCTGTATTCATTGGTCCTTATATATGCACTGCATCTGGGGTTTAAGGCAAGTCAAAACTAAAAAGTGTTGCATTCGGTTCAGATCAAACTTAACACTCTAACAACAAGTCTGGCTCAAAATGACAACAAGGATTGCCCCATGAACTTTGAAACGTGGCTGTATTATTTCCTCGCCGTTCTGGTGCTCACCGCGTCGCCGGGGCCGAGTGTTTTGTTGTGTGTGACGAAGGCCGTGACCCATGGTTTTCGCGCTTCCGTCTTTACCGCGCTGGGCAGCTTAACGGCGATTGTTGGCGTGATGACCTTGTCGTTTACGGGGCTGGGCGTGGTTTTGGCGTCTTCGGAAATGATCTTTAATGCGATCAAATGGGCGGGGGCCGCGTATTTGATCTATCTGGGCTATAAAGCCTTCACGTCCAAAGAAACAAGCTATGAGTTGGCTGATGACAAAAGCTCTGCGGCCAAAAAGTCGGCGCTGTCTTTATATATGAGCGGTTTTATCGTCGGCGCCAGCAATCCCAAAGCGATCGTCTTTTTTACAGCTTTGTTTCCGCAATTCATCGACATGCAAGAACCGCTGTTGTTTCAATACGTGATCTTTGCCGTGACCTTTACATTTATGGAATTGTCGTGGCTGATGATCTACGCTTATTTGGGATCACGGTCTTCGAAATGGTTGTTAAAAGACGGACGGGCCAAATTGTTTAACCGTATTACAGGCGGTGTGTTGATGAGTTCGGGCGTGGCCCTGTCCGTATCCAGCCGATCCTGACTTAGTGGCGCGTGATTTAACGACGTGTGTCTTCGTCAAATAAATCGGCCAATTCTAACATAATGGTGCCGCCCAGATCGTCGGCGTCCAACAGGGTGACCGCGCGCTGGTAATAACGGGTGACGTCGTGGCCGATGCCGATGGCGATCAGTTCGACCTCGGATTTGGATTCGATCCATTCTATGACGTCGCGCAGGTGACGTTCCAGATAGTTTCCGGCGTTTTGCGACAAGGTCGCGTCATCCACCGGGGCACCATCGGAAATCACCATTAAAATGCGCCGTTGTTCGGGCCGCGCCAATAATCGATTGTGCGCCCATAACAAAGCTTCGCCATCGATGTTTTCTTTGAGAATGCCTTCTTTCAGCATCAGGCCTAAATTTTTGCGCGCGCGTCGCCATGGGGCTTCGGCACTTTTGTAAATAATATGACGCAGATCATTCAGGCGACCGGGGTTTTCCGGCTTGTCCTTTTCGACCCAGGCTTCGCGGGATTTTCCGCCTTTCCATGTGCGGGTGGTGAAGCCTAAGATTTCGACCTTTACCCCGCACCGTTCCAACGTGCGCACCAATACATCGGCACCCACGGCGGCGATGGTGATGGGGCGGCCGCGCATGGACCCAGAATTGTCGATCAGCATCGTCACCACGGTGTCTTTAAAATCGGTGTCTTTTTCTTGTTTGAACGACAACGGCAACATGGGGTCGGTGACCACGCGGGCAAGGCGCGCGGCGTCCAAGATGCCTTCTTCTAAATCAAAATCCCAAGACCGGGTTTGTTTCGCCAGCAAGCGGCGTTGCAAACGGTTGGCCAGTTTAGCCACCACGCCTTGAAGCTTGTCCAATTGACGGTCCAGTTGTTCGCGCAGACGGGTCAGCTCAGCTGGATCGCAGAGATCCTCGGCCCCGATGGTTTCGTCAAATTTTTGGGTAAAGACCCGGTAAACCTCGCGTTTGACGGGCTCATTTTCCGGCCACGCTGTTTCGGGGTCGGACGGTCCGGCGGGGCTTTCGCCTTCGAGTGACCTGTCTTCGCCTTCGCCGCCTTCGCTTTCCAAGCTGTCCATCAAGTCCCCGGCTAAGGATTCGGCGCCCAATTGGGAACTGGTGTCCAGCTCGCCTTTTTCATCGCCGGAATCTTCGCCTTCGGACTCTTCATTTTCGTCTTGGGGCTTGGCGTCTTGGTCGGTGTCGGGATCGCTTTTTGTGTCGCTGGGCAACATGTCCAGCATTTGCAGCGTCTGCATCAATTCCGCCACGGCCTTGGCAAATTCTTCTTGGTCATTGATGCTGTTGGCCAATCGTTCCAGATGTCCGGGGGCGTGTTGGGTCATCCAGTCCCGCCACAGATCAGCCAGTGCTTTGGCGGGCTTGGGCAGGGCTTCGCCGCCAAAATGTTCGCGGGCCAACAACGCCAAGGCTTCGGGCATGTTGGCCACGTCGCGTTCGGTGATGTCGGCATAGGCACTGGCATTTTGGGCGTGCACGGCTTTTAAGTTTTGGGCCGCACCCGGATACATTTTTGTGCCGTGGGCTTCGACGCGAACTTGTTCCAAGGCGTCAAAAAGCTTGCGGGCTTCGAACCCGGTGGGTTTTTTCGCGTTATGCAATTCAGCGTCATGAAAGCCCAAACGCAAGGCGGCGGCATCTGCATTGCCGCGCAGGATATAAATATCTTTGGCCGTTAAGGTCTCGTTCGGTTCGGGCAGGCTGACCGACCGTGATGACAGGGACGCAACGTTGAGCCCGCGATTGTACGTGACTTCAACATCTGGCTTACCCGCCATCGCTTTCAGCGTGGCCTGGGTGGCCCGCTTTAACGTCTCACATAAGGGTTCTGCTTGGGCCATGATATCTAGTCAGTTGCGGCTTTAAGGATCGAGCCCGGTAATTCCACGCCAAAGCACCGCTGGTAATATTCAGCAACAATCGGGCGTTCCAGTTCGTCACATTTGTTCAAAAAACTCATGCGAAATGCCGTGCCGATGTCGCCGAAAATCTCGGTGTTTTCAGCCCAAGTTAGCACGGTGCGGGGGCTCATCACGGTGGATATGTCGCCGCTGACAAAACCTTTGCGGGTCATATCGGCAACCCGCACCATGGCTGAAACTTCGGCTTTGCCTTTGTCGGTGTCAAAGGACGGAACCTTGGCCAGGGCAATCTTCATTTCATCGTCATGGGGCAAATAGTTCAACGTGGTGACAATGTTCCAACGGTCCATTTGGCCTTGGTTGATTTGCTGGGTGCCATGATACAGCCCCGTGGTATCGCCCAATCCGATGGTATTGGTGGTGGAAAATAGACGGAAATTGGGGTGCGGTTGAATGACCCGGTTTTGATCCAAAAGGGTCAATTTTCCTTCGACTTCCAACACCCGTTGAATAACAAACATCACGTCCGGGCGGCCCGCATCGTATTCATCAAAAACCAAAGCCACGGGATTTTGCAGCGCCCACGGCAAAATGCCTTCTCTAAATTCGGTGATTTGCTTGCCGTCTTTCAACACGATGGCGTCTTTGCCAATCAAATCAATACGCGAAATATGGCTGTCCAAATTGACGCGGATTAACGGCCAGTTCAGGTGTGCCGCAACCTGTTCAATATGGGTCGATTTTCCAGTACCGTGGTAACCTTGGATCATCACCCGGCGATTGTGTTTAAAGCCCGCCAAGATCGCCARYGTGGTTTCAAARTCAAACTGATARGTCGGRTCAATGKCYGGYACATGGGCTTCGCCAATGGAAAACGCCGGCACGTCCATATCAATGTCCAAGCCAAAGGTGTCGCGCACATCCACAGTTATGTCAGGTGCATTCAAAGGAAAGGCTTGCGTGCTGGAATCGGTCATGTGAGGAATTTCCGTCTTAATAAGGTTATATATTTTAGTCTTGCAGGAACTTTAAGACAACTTGATACGCGTGTCCGACTTCCTTGAACAGCTCTTCTGATTTTTTACATCCATCGTTGGTATCAGGATGGTGGCGTCTTGCAAGCTTTTTATAGCGCGCCTTAGCGTCGTCCACGGTCAGCGGAGGTGTTAAGTCCAAGGTTGCGAAAGCTTTTGCCACGGGACTGTCGGGTGGGAACGAGCGGGGCAGGTGATGGGGCGTGCGGGGGTCGGCATCTTCGTTCAAAACGCCAAAATCGTCACGAATGCGCGCACCTCTGGCAAAAGTCTGAGCTTTTTGGGCCTCTGTCTTTGATCCCAATTTCCACGTTGGGCGCTGCCAAACCGTATCATTTTTAATGATGGCTTCAACGGCGTCATCGTCTAAGCCTTCGAAATAATTCCAGGCTTTGTTGTGTGTGCGAATGTGATCTTCGCAATACCAAACGTGATCAGCCATATCGCGCGGTGATTTTGCGGTGCGAAAGTCACCGTCTTCGTCACAATTGTTCCAATCGCACGCGCGCACACCGGGGGCGCGTTTTTTAGGGATTGCGAAGGGGCTTTCTATGCCTTTTTTGCGAGATTGACTAACCATGGCCTGAATATGGGGGTATTGAGACGCTCTGGCAAGCGATGTGTCCTTGAAAAAGAGGGAAAGCACGCTTACGTGAAGGGCATCGATCTTATTTACAAACAAGGAACTCTTAAATGCGCATCTACAACGCCATCGAAGCCAAGATTACCGAAGCCCTAAAACCAACGTTTTTGGAAATTACAGACAATTCAGCCAAGCACGCGGGGCATTCAGGGGCTCACCCCGAAGGCGAAAGCCATTTTGCCTTGGTGGTGGTCTCCGAGGCCTTTGAAGGCCTAAACCGGGTTGCGCGTCAACGTCTGGTGTATGCGGCGATTGCCCAAGAAATGACCGATCATATTCATGCTTTGGAGCTTAAAACCCAAACCCCTGCTGAACGAAATGTATGATTAATCTTGGCGCTGCCATGTAGTACCCTCATAGCACGACCTCGTAAATGTCAAAAAGGGCAAGTAATTACAGCATGTTACGCATAGTCTGTTTGTGCAGTTGTAATTTGCTCTGACTCCCGTCAAAAATAGGCTTTGATACTAAAGATTGTGTGTGGGGGGGAAGCCATTGTCGCATCGTTTTCAAAATATCCAAAGCCGATTGCAAAGTCGCAACGTGACCATTCGTGGGCACAGAACCAGTCTGCGCCTTGAAGGCGACGTTTGGAGCGCCTTAGAAGAAATTTGCATCCGTGAAAACAAAAGTGTTCACGCCGTTTGTGAACTGATTGAAGAACGGCGTGTGAGGTCCAGCCGCACAGCCGCTGTTCGGGCTTATATATTGACGTATTTCCGGGCTGCGGCTTCGGAATCTGGCCATGTTCAAGCCGGACACGGATCGATGAAGCCGGTGAAAAGCCAAACGCCCGTTTCTGACCCGGCCTGCGCAAACACGGAAATTCGCGTCAATCTGTAAAGGTTAAAGTGAATTTAAACGCTTGTGGGGGCAAAGGCGATTTTAAGGTCGCCCGCGATTTCAACGTCTAAATCGTCACGCGTGCGCCGCATTAAATCGCGTATGGAAATCATCGCAAGCACATTGTCGTTTTCATCAACAACCGGAAGATGGCGAATGTTGCGGCTGAGCATCAATTCAATCGCATCAAGCGCACTGTCTTTTGGCTTCAACGTTTCAACATCTTTGGTCATAATTTCACAAACGTTGGTGGCTTGCGGACTAAGTCCACAGGCCAGAACCCGATGCGTCATATCGCGTTCGGAAACAATGCCCACCAATTTATTTTGGTCATCCACGATGGTCACCGCCGAAACGTTATGGGTGCTCATGTTTTGCACCGCATCATGAACGCTGGCGGTCGTCTCTAACGTTATGATTGATTGCGTGTTGACGATGTCGGGAATGATTTGTTTTTGCATAACAATTATTTGTCCTGCTCTGGGGGGGAGGGCTTGGGGGGCGGTGTAATGCGAATGGCTTTGATTTGGTGATGGTGGCGACGCAAAATTTCAAAGCGGAAACCAAAAAACATAAAGGTCTGGCCGGGTTCGGGGATGCGCCGGGCTTCGTGCAAGACCAGGCCTGCGATGGTGGCGGCTTCTTCGTCCGACAATTCCCAACTGAACTGACGGTTCAAATCGCGAATGGTGACATCGCCCCGTGCGATGATGGTGCCGTCCGGGTTGGTGGTGACGCCGGGGACATGGATGTCTGTTTCGTCCGCAATGTCACCAACAATTTCTTCCAAGATGTCTTCTAAGGTGACGATGCCTTGCAAGGTGCCATATTCATCAACCACCAAGGCAAAATGTTCGTGGCGATCGCGAAACGCCTGCAGTTGGTCCAGCAACAAAGTTTGTTCAGGGATAAACCAAGGTTTTGAGGCGATGGTTGAAATGTCCAGTCCGTCTAATTCACCACCATGGGTGCGGACTTCGCGCAACAACGCTTTGGCATGCACAATGCCCACCACGTTATCGGGATCATCGCGCCACAGGGGCAGGCGGGTGTACGCACTGTCTAAGACTTCGGTCAGCGTATCTTGCACCGTCTCATCGGCATTTATGGTGTGCAGGTCTTTGCGGTGGGTCATGATTTCGCCGACCTGCACATGCATCAGGTCCAACACACTGCGCAACATCACCGAAGATGTTCGTTCGTCCCCGCTTACATTGGTGGTATGTAAATCAATGGCACCGCGCAATTCGTCGTGTGCGGTGTGCAGCGCATCGGTCGCATGGGGATCAACGCCAAAGAGGCGCAACAACATGCGCACGAAAAAGTTAATACTTTTGACAAACGGAAACAGCCCAATCATCAATACATTGATGATCGGCGTCACCGCCAATGCTGCCCGGTTGGTGTGCAAAATGGCATAAGTTTTGGGTAGAATTTCCGCAAATATTAAGACCAGCAAGGTCATGGCGATGGTGGCGATAACCACTCCGGCTTCGCCAAATATACTCATCATCATGCTGGTGGCCAAAGCCGAAGCCAAGATGTTGACCAAGTTGTTGCCCAGCAAAATTGTGCCGATCATGCGTTCTTGTTTGATTTGCAGACGATTAAACAGCCCCGCGCGGCTATTGCCGCCTTTTTCCAGCTGGTGCATCAAAGGCTTGGACGCGGCCGTCAACGCCGTTTCCGACCCGGAAAAAAAGGCTGAAATAATCAACAGAACCAAAATGGCGGCGGCGATGTAAATCATGACAGCCAGCGCGCTAACAATTGGCGAAGATCATCTTCACGGATATCTTGGGTGATGAACGATTTGCCGATGCCCTTGACCATAATAAACGTCATGGTGCCGCCTTCGACTTTTTTGTCGCGGCTCATGTGGTTCATCAATGCGTCAACGGTCCAGTCCTTGGCGTTTAAGGTGCTGAAGTCTGTGGGCAGTCCGACACTTTTCATGTGGGCTACGGCGCGGCCAAAATCTTGCCCATCACACAGGCCCAGTTTATGGGATAAATCAAACGCCATCGCGGTGCCAATTGCCACCGCTTCGCCGTGCAGCAATCCGCCGCCGTATCCGGATTCGGCTTCCAAAGCATGCCCAAAGGTGTGGCCTAAATTTAACAGCGCGCGTTTGCCCTTTTCAAATTCATCTTCGGCGACCACGCGGGCTTTGGCCCCGCAACTGCTGAGCACGGCTTCGCGGCGGAGCCCAATGTCGCCACCCAACAAAGGTTTGCCGTTGATTTCCAACCATTCAAAAAAGTCGGGATCGTCAATAAAGCCATACTTTAAGACTTCGGCGTAGCCCGCCAAAAGCTGCCGACGGTCCAAGGTGTTCAGAACTTCGGTATCGGCCAAAACCAATTTGGGCTGGTAAAAAGCCCCGACCAAGTTTTTGCCAAAGCGGGTGTTGATGCCGGTTTTTCCGCCCACCGAACTGTCCACTTGGGCCAGCAATGTGGTGGGGACTTGAATAAAGGGAATGCCGCGCAGGGTTACCGACGCTGTAAAGCCGACCAAATCGCCAATCACACCGCCGCCCAAGGCAACCAGCGTGGTGGTGCGTTCGACTTTTAATTCCAACAATTTTTCGCTTAAAGATTCCAGTTGAGCAAAGGATTTGGTTTGTTCGCCGGCGGGCACGGTGATGGCATCGGTTTGCACATGGGCGGCGTTCAGGCTTTTTGTCAACGCATCCAAATACAGGGGGGCGACGTTGTCATCGGTGATGATCACCACCCGCGGCCGCGCCAAAACCGGGGCCATAAGTTCGCCCGCACGTTCAATCAGGCCTGATCCAACTTTGATGTCGTAACTGCGATCGCCTAAATCGACGCGCAGGGTGCTGATATTTGAGGCCGTCATGATCTTTTTTCCGTATTCAGAGCGTTCATAATTTTATCAACGGTATGGTCCATCGAATCTTCGTTGGTATCAATCATGATATGCGCATTGGCGTACACGGGGTAGCGTTCATCGATTAATTTTTTCAAGATGTCCTTGGGTTTTTTATCGGCCAAAAGCGGACGTCCGCCGCGTCTGGACGTGCGTTCCACCAAAACTTCAAGACTGGCGTTCAGCCAGATGGTGGTTGAGGCGGCCAAAATGCGTTCGCGGGTTTCGGCGTTGATAAAAGCACCGCCTCCGGTGGCCAGCACCATGGGACTTTCGCCCAACAGGCGTTCAATGACGCGTTTTTCCAGCGCGCGAAACTCGTCTTCGCCGTAAATTTCGAAAATATCGGGGATGGAACAATCGGCCGCTTTGACAATTTCATCGTCCGAATCGACAAAAGGAAGATCCAACCGATGGGCCAAGCGTCGCCCCACGGTGCTTTTGCCCGCGCCCATAAGACCCACAAGGACCAAAGAATGGTCGATTTTTAACGCATTCGGCACGCTTTTACC
>NVTL01000012.1 GCA_002401565.1 Rhodospirillaceae bacterium | reverse complement strand
CGGGCGGCATTGTGGCGTGCGCCCGAACCGGGCAAGCCGCAGGATTTAACAAAGTCATTGGCTTTGACATGGGCGGAACGTCCACGGATGTCTGTCATTACGCTGGGCAATTCGAACGCAGTTTCGAAACAGAAGTCGCGGGCGTGCGCATGCAAATCCCCATGATGAACATCCACACGGTGGCGGCGGGCGGCGGATCAATCCTGACCTTTGCCCATGGACGTTTTAAAGTCGGGCCTGGGTCAGCAGGGGCCAATCCCGGCCCTGCGGGTTATCGCCGGGGCGGTCCTTTAACCGTGACCGATTGCAACATTCAATTGGGAAAATTACAGCCTCGCTTTTTTCCCAAGGTTTTTGGCGCGAACGGTGATCAGCCGCTTGACCAAGACATCGTCGCAGAAAAATTCGCCGCCCTTGCCAAACTAGACGGCCAAAAAAATGCCGACGAAGTGGCTCAGGGCTTTTTAAAAGTCGCCATCGAAAACATGGCCTCGGCGTGCAAAAAAATATCTGTCCAGCGTGGCTATGACGTAACGACGTATGTGTTGAATTGTTTTGGCGGCGCGGGCGGACAACATGCGTGTTTGGTCGCCGATGCGTTGGGCATGAGCAAGGTTTTGATGCATCCGTATGCGGGTGTTCTTTCGGCGTACGGCATGGGTCTGGCCGATGTTACGACCTTAAAGGATCAATCCTTTGAAGAATTGTTATCCCCTGCGTCTGTACAAAAAATAGATAGCCTACTGAATGATATGGCCACCCAAGGCACCGAAGARTTGCTGGCTCAAGGCCTGAGCCCGGATCAGATATCAACCTTAAAAAAAGTCCGTGTAAAATACCAAGGCACCGACACGGCCTTGGTCATTGATTTTGGACCGTTGGACAGCATCGCCCAAAAATTCACAGCCGCTCACCGTCAACAGTTTGGTTTTGTGATGGACGGAACACCCCTGATCGTCGCGGCCGTTCAGGTCGAAGTGATCGGCGCGTCCTTAGAACAAGATGCGGATGAACAGGCGGCGGTGCAAACGACAGCCTTAAAACCTGTGGACACCCTGCAGACCTATATGAACAACACGTATCACGCTACACCGTTTTATGATCGCGACCACATGGCGGCGGGCGATCACGTCAAAGGCCCAGCGGTGATTATGGAATCCGTTTCGACCATCGTGATTGAACCCGGTTGGCAAGCGACCCTGACACCGGAAAACAACATCGTCATCGAACGCATTGAAGCTTTGCCCGGTCGCGTGGATATCGGTGCTGGCGCTGATCCCATCATGCTGGAAGTGTTCAACAATCTGTTCATGTCGGTCGCCGAACAAATGGGCGTGACGTTGCGCAACACCGCCTATTCCGCCAACATCAAAGAACGTCTGGATTTTTCCTGTGCGATTTTTGATGGGTCCGGTGGATTGGTGGCGAATGCTCCGCATGTGCCGGTTCATTTGGGGTCCATGGGGGCTAGTGTTCGAGCAATCATCACAAAACGATCCGCCACCATGAAACCCGGCGACGTGTATATGTTGAACAATCCGTTTGAGGGCGGCACGCACCTGCCCGACATCACGTTGATCACGCCCGTTTTTGAAAACACCACAAACACCGTTATTTTTTATGTGGCCAGCCGGGCTCATCACGCCGACATCGGCGGCATCACACCGGGGTCCATGCCCCCGCACAGCACATCGATCACCCAAGAAGGCGTGCTGATTGATAATTTTCATTTGGTCAAGGACGGCGTGTTTTTAGAAGAAACATGCCGCGCCTTGTTTAACGGCGGCGATTTCCCCAGCCGTAATACAGACCAAAATATTCTGGACTTAAAAGCCCAAGTCGCCGCCAATGAAAAAGGTGTGCGCGAACTGTTTTCCATGGTCAAACAATTTGGCCTACCCACGGTTCACGCCTATATGGGATACGTGCAAAGCAACGCCGAAGAACAGGTGCGTTCGGTTATTGATGTGCTCACTGATGGTGAATTCAGCGTCACATCCGACGATGGCAGCACGGTCAAGGTGGCGATCCGCATTGACAAAAAATCGCGGGGCGCAACCATCGATTTTACCGGAACCAGCCCGCAACAGTCCAGCAACTTTAACGCACCCAAAGCCGTTACTCACGCGGCGGTCCTGTATGTTTTTCGCACCCTGATCGGATCAGATATTCCTTTGAACGAAGGCTGCATAAAACCGCTGACGATCATTACGCCCCAAGAATCAATGTTAAACCCCACTTACCCCGCCGCCGTGGTCGCGGGCAATGTCGAAGTCAGCCAATGCGTGACCGATGCGTTGTTTGGGGCCTTGGGCATCATGGCATCGGCCCAAGGCACCATGAACAATTTCACCTTTGGCAATGCGACACATCAACATTACGAAACCATTTGCGGCGGCGCGGGCGCGGGTGACGGATACGTGGGGGCCAGCGCGGTACACACGCACATGACCAATTCCCGCCTCACCGATCCGGAAGTTTTAGAATGGCGCTTTCCGGTTCAGTTGGAAGAATTTTCCATTCGCCAAGGTTCCGGCGGAACGGGCAAATGGTCCGGTGGCAATGGCGTTACCCGGCGCGTCAAGTTTTTAGAACCCATGCAAGCCGCAATCTTGGCCAACCACCACATCACTCGCCCGTTTGGCCTGAACGGTGGCGAACCGGGATCGCCCGGTCGGGCCTGGGTGGAACGCGCCAATGGGAAAATCCAAAAGCTGACCGCAACGGACCAAACCGACGTTGACGTTGGCGATGTCTTTGTTGTCGAAACGCCCGGTGGCGGTGGATTTGGTAAACCTTAAGTTTTGACGAACTTTTGGATCACCCACTTCACACTCAAACCCTGCACCAATACAGAGAACACGACCGCCACATAAGTCGCAACAACGATCATGTCTTTGTCAGGAGAGTCCGGCAACGACAGAGCCAGCGCCACGGAAATACCGCCGCGCAGCCCGCCCCATGTCATCACCGGGATAGCCCCTTTGGTGAACGTTTGTTTAAACAAAATCAAACGCAACGGAACAGCAACCGCCATGGCTCGCCCCATCAAAACGATGGGGATGGTGAGGGCTCCGGCGATCAGATATTCGGTTTGAATATCCATCACCAAAACTTCAAAACCGATGAAGGTAAATAGCAAAGCGTTGAGAACTTCGTCCAGCAAATGCCAAAAACTGTGCACGTGTTCGCGGGTTTTTTTCGACATGCCAAACCGCACACCATGATTGCCAATTAACAATCCGGCCATCACCACCGCAATGGGACCACTGGTATGCAGCGCACTGGCCAGTGAATAAGTCCCCGCGACCAAGGCCAACGTAATGATCACTTCCAAAACATAGTCGTCGATGCTTTTTAAAGCTTTGTACGCGAGCCAGCCTGTGACCAGACCCAACACCGCACCACCCCCGGCTTCGTGCAGCAAAAACAAACTGATGCCGCTGACCGTGGTTTCCAGATGCGACCCACTTTCGGGATAGGCGATGGCGACCAATGTGGCAAAAACGACGATGCCGATGCCATCGTTAAACAGGCTTTCGCCGCCAATTTTAGCTTCTAAACTTTTGGGGACTTTGACTGTTTTTAACAAGCCCATCACCGCCACCGGATCGGTGGGCGAAATCAACGCGCCAAACACCATGGCGGTCAAAATGGCTTCCCCGGTGATCAGATGAAATCCATACCCCGCGACCAGTGTGGAAATCATAACGCCAAGGCTTGCCATCAAGGCAATTGCGGCTTTGCGTTTCAGCAATTGTTCCAAGTCCACATGCATGGCCCCGGCAAACAGCAAAAAGCTTAAAAAYACCGTCATCAAKGTTTCGTAAAAATCGATACCGCCRATKGCTTCGCGCACCACATTSCCAAGYCCTAARCTGGGYGCAATGCTGTCAATCGCCATCACCGCCAGMGAAGTCACCAAGGAAATCACCAACAAACCGATGGTGCTGGGCAATTTCAGCAAATGATAATTGATCGCGCCAAAGATGGCGATCACCACCAAAGAAATTGAAAAAACGTCAAACAGTTCCATAAAAAATATACCTTAAGGTAGCCGCACAAGTTCAATCGGATTCACAAAGGAAAAGACCGATCGTTCATTTAAATATTTATAAATGACCGCACCTTCGGTCATTTTTGCAAATCGATTTTGCGTGGTGTCATACTGAATAACCTGCAACACGGTTTCTCGTTTGGTGGTCGGGTCAACGCCATACCAAGACAAAACTAAGTTCGCCGTTTGCGGTTTGCCCAAGGGTGCCACAATCTTTTTTTGGCGGTTATCGGGTTTGCCATAGCGTTTTGCAAAATGTTCAACCACGCTGTCATAATCGCCAACCGCAAAAATGGTTTTGATGAATGTGGACTTTTCCCCCACATAACCAACCACCGCGCGCCCGCCCGAACCAAAGCGTTTATAGATGCTGACCTCTAAGCTGGAAAAATGGTTAAACAAGCCCGCCGACCATGTTGTTTTTTCGATGCAAATGGTTCTGGTTTTACTTTTTTTAAGGCATGGGGCAAATTTTGAGGTTTCAAACTCAGGCGGATTTTTTCCCAACGATACGCTCAGCGCCGCATTTAAGTCTTGGCGCGAAACCACCTTTTTAGTTGGTTTGGCTGGCTTGATTGCCTTCGTTGGCTTGACAGATTTGGCAACCTTGGCAACCTTCTCCAGCTGGGCAATCGGCATGGGCTCATAGCGCACAACAATCTGTGGTTTAGGTTTAGCTTGGGGCAGGACCTGAGGCGCTGGCTTCTTTTTTAAAGGAACCGCGACAACCTTTTTGGGCTTGGCTTGGGGATAAAACCTGGGCGGGGCTTGAAACGAAGGCACGGGTTGCGGCACGGCTGGCGTCAATCCAGACTGTACCGTTGCCGTTGGCGCAAAGGGGTCTGTTCCCGTCCCCTGAATTTGAGGCTCATGTGCCGGTAAATCCTTAGATATAGGCGGTTCAATGACGTCTAATTCTGCGGGTTGTGACGTTGCGGGCGTTGGTATTTTCAAAGATTGCTGTTTTTGATGATCGACGCGCTGCATTAAATAACGAACAATAGTGTAATGGCCCCGGTCGGCGGCCAAATCGACAGCGGTTTTTCGGCGCGAATTTTCAGCAAGGATATTTGCCCCCTCCTCAAGGCTGGCCTGAACCTTAACCATATCCCCCGCCCACACGGCCTGAAACAGCCGTTCTTCGGGACTGCCAGGAGGAACCTGAGCAAAACTTGGGAAGGTCATACTGAAAAGGATAAGGGCGACGCCAAACATCTTGAACATACGCGATAGTATCGCATCACCCGCGGGACGGAAACCCCAAACGGGTGATTTCAAAAAAACCTATGACATGTAGGGTCTTTTGCCCTAAATTAAGCACCATATATACACTTTAAGAGCATGAATTATCGACATAATACCTTTTTTAATTTCATAAAGTAGGAATTTATCGTGACACCTGATCAAGCTATAATCATTCAAGAAAGTTTCGCAAAAGTCTCAACTTCAAGAGATTCTTTCATTAAGGATGTTCTGGGGAAAATTGCGGAAAGCAATTCTGACCTTGCCGTAGCGATCACTTTTAAGTCACAAGAAATTGCCGCTCAAATCAACACCGCTCTGGCCCATATCATCGAACAGCTCCACACCGCCGACAACGTTGCCGAATATGTGGCCCATTTTGGCGAAACTTTGTTTACCCAAAATGTTAAGGATGAAAATTATTCAAATTTTGGCGAGGCCCTTATTTCTAGCCTTGAAAATACGTTGCAAAGCGATTTCACGGCTGAGGTCAAAGACGCTTGGACATCGGGTTGGATGATGTTATCGGGCATCATGCGTGAAGCAGCATTTTGCAAAATGTCCGCGCCCGCATCCCCGCAATCGGTGAGCACAGCCTCGGCCCCAGCTGCACCAGCAGCCGAACTTGATTCAAAAGCCATTGAAACCGAAGTACAAAACCTGCTAACCGAAGTCAACAGCATCAATGATGTGGCCCGGCAAATTTCAAGTGTGGCAAAACAAACAAACTTACTGGCCCTGAACGCCCGCATCGAAGCCGCACGCACGGGTGATGCTGGCTCTGGATTTGCCGTTGTGGCCAACGATGTTAAGGACTTAGCCTTACGGTCCAGCCAAGCYACCGAAGGCATTTATRTSGCSGTGAATGGCATGACCGTTCTSATCAAYGMCCTTATRAMWTTGTTGAATGAAAATGACCCGCAMACCATCACCGCATCGGTTGGCGATCAAATCATTCCATTGGTTCAAGAAATCGAAAATGCCGGCAGTGTTTCCAAAACCATTAGCGACATTGCGGGCGAAACAAACATGTTGGCGCTCAACGCCACCATCGAAGCCAATGCTGCCGGGGATCAAGGCAAAGGATTTGCCGTCATTGCCGGTGAAGTCAAAGAACTTGCCAAGCAAACTTCTGCCGCAACCGACGAAATTAATGCTATTGTTGGGAATCTAAACGACATGGCGCTAAACCTCGCCGAACTGACGACCTAACAACAAAAACGATAAGGACTCCCCCATGAAAGCTATTTTAATCACCAAAGACAGTGATGTGTCTAAGGTCGCCCTCACGGAAGTTGATGTCACCCAATTGCCCGAAGGTAATGTTGAAATTGCCGTGGAATATTCCACCCTCAACTATAAAGACAGCTTGGCGATCACCGGAAGCTCTCCGGTTGTGCGCAGTTTTCCCATGGTGCCGGGTATCGATTTTGCTGGCACGGTCGCCACCAGCWCKSACGSTSATTWWWAAGCNGGCGACAAAGTCATTTTAAATGGCTGGGGCGTGGGCGAAGGCCATTGGGGCGGATTGGCTCAACAGGCCCGCGTGAACGGCGACTGGTTGGTCCCCCTTCCCAAAGCCTTCACCACCAAACAGGCCATGGCAATTGGCACGGCGGGCTATACCGCCATGTTGTGCGTTTTAAAATTGGAACAAAGCGGCGTCACTCCGGATCAAGGCGAAATCTTGGTCACCGGAGCCGCAGGCGGCGTGGGCAGCATTGCTATTTCGGTTTTGTCTMAACTTGGCTTTACCGTCGTGGCGTCAACCGGGCGTCCCGATGAACAGGGTGAATATTTAAAATCCTTGGGCGCCACTGAAATTATCAACCGATCCGATTTGTCCGAAAAAGGTCGTCCATTGGCCCGTGAACGTTGGGCGGGTGCCGTGGATGCCGTTGGCAGTCATACATTGGCAAACGTCTGTGCCGCGACCAAATATGGCGGCACTGTTGCGGCCTGTGGCTTGGCTCAGGGCTTTGATTTTCCCGCAACCGTGATGCCGTTTATTTTGCGCGGTGTGACCTTGGCGGGCGTTGACAGTGTCAGTTGTCCAAAACCGAAACGCATCGAAGCGTGGAACCGTCTGTCCACGGATTTAGACCCAGCACATCTGGACATGATGATGACCCAAATCGGTTTGGGCGACGTCATTGAAACCGCGACCAAACAATTGGCCGGACAAATTCGGGGACGCGTGGTCGTTGACGTTAACGCTTAATTCGGCGTTTCAAATTCAGTCACAAACGGAATCGTAAAGAGTATCCGGGCACCACTATTTTGGCTGTTTTCAGCCCAGATATGACCGTGGTGTCCGGTGATAATCTGTCGACAAATGGCAAGACCTAAGCCTGTCCCCACCGGAATTTCATTACAGTCTTGGCGGCCTTGGTTGAACTTATCAAAAATCAAATCTTGTTGATCGGGGGCAATGCCATGCCCGTTATCGGAAATACACACCAACAAACCGTCGTGGGTTGTCTGGGCTTTGACTGTAATTTCTCCCCCCGGATTTTGACAAAATTTGATTGCGTTCGACACCACATTGATGACCACCTGAACCACTTGGTCCCGGTCGGCGGAAATGTCAGGGGTCGACGATGGTAGGTCTAAGGTTAAATCAATTTTGTTTTCTTGAATCAACCCATCCATCGACGTTACGGCTTCTTCAATAACCGCCACGGGATCAACATTTACCCTGGCCCAATCGGTGCTGCGCGCATCCATTTTGGCAAGGTACAACAACTGGTCAATCAGCCGGGTCAGGCGTTCGCTTTCTTTGGTGATGATGCCTAAAAAGTTTTGGCGTTCTGCGATCGATATAGTTTCATCATTGTGCAGAATTTCACTGAACGCCCGAATGGATGTCAGGGGCGTGCGAAGCTCATGCGAAATGGTCGATAGGAAATTATCTTTCAGGGTATCGAGCTCTTTTAATTTGGTATTGGCGCTTTTTAATTTTAAGGATGTTTCTTCCAACTCATCGGACTTCACCTTCAGCATGCGGCTGTATTCCAACACCTGCGTGGTTTCATCCAAGATCTTGAAGACCTCATTCAAACTGATGTTTTCACCCTTGATCATCGAGCCAATAATCACGCGCGCCGCCGCCGAGCCAATGGCCCCCGACAACAAACTTTCCGCATGGGTCAGCATGTCGTTGTTGGCGATGTCATGTGGATTGAGGCTTATATTTTGGGCCTTTGCAAAGGCTTCGAAATTCTTTTCCGCACGTTTCATACCGACAAACCGCGCCACCAATTCTTTGAGCACGGCGATGGTGACAGAACCTTGCCACACGCGCGCACTTTTTTGGCCCTGCCCTTCTTCGAACACATCGACAAACAGGCCGCCTTGAATGCGTTCCAGCGGGCTAATCTCGCTCCACAACGATACGATCACATAACCACCGATGTTGAACAACATGCTCCAAAACAAAGCATGGGAAAGGCGGTCTAAGCCTTCCAAGCCAAACAACGCGTACGGTTTCAAAAAACCAAAGCCCAAAAGACCGTCGCTGATAAAGTTCAAGGGCAACCAGCCCGATTGAGCAAAGGACGGCAATAGCAAGGTGTACAGCCACACCAAAAATCCCAAGGACAATCCGGTCAAGGCTCCGGCGCTGGACCCGCCTTTCCAAAACAATCCGCCCAAGGCCGCCGGGGCAAATTGTGCTGCAGCAGCAAACGACACGAGGCCGATGGTGACCAAAGAATACGATTCACTGGCAATSCGAAAATAGCCATAACCCAACAACAAGATGATCAAAATGCTGGCGCGTCGAATGCGCAGCAATAACAAAGACAAATCACCTTGTTCTGAAACATTCACCCATTTCCAACGCAACAGCAACGGCATCACCAAGTTGTTGCAAACCATGGTCGACAGGGCAATTGACGCCACAATCACCATGGACGTCGCCGCCGACAATCCACCGATAAACGCAAACAAAGCCAACTGACTTTGCCCGTAATACATCGGCACCGTCAGCACAAACATATCCGCATCTTGGGCCGTTCCGGGAAAGGCCAAGTTGCCGCTGATGGCAATGGGCAAAACAAAAATGTTGATGACCAACAAATACAACGGAAACAACCAGACCGCTGTTCTCAGCTGGGTTTCGTCGCGATTTTCAACAGCTGTAATATAAAACTGTCGAGGCAAAAACAAAATTGCCGCCATGCTGAGGATCGTCATGGTCATCCATTGGGTATAATTGGAGTCTTCGCTGACCACGAATAAGTCGCTCATGCCATGGGCTTGAGCTTTGAAAAACAGATCCCCAAAACCATCAAAAACGCTGAACGTAACAAAAAAACCAACGGCCAAAAAGGCCACCAATTTGACCAATGATTCAAACGCAATGGCGGCAACCAAACCTTCGTGGTGTTCGCTGACTTCGATGTGGCGCGTGCCAAATAAAATGGCAAAGACCGCCAACGCAACCGCGACCAATAACGTGGTATCAAACCCAAAGGGATTACCATACGCCGCAAAGTCTGGATTTTGAAAGCCGACCAAGAGGTTAAAACTGGTGGCGATGGATTTCAACTGAAGCGATATATAAGGTGTCGTTCCGATCACCGCGATGATCGTCACCAAAGCCCCCAAAGCAAAACTTTTTCCATACCGCGAGGAAATAAAATCAGCGATAGACGTGATGCGTTGAATCTGACAAATGCGAATGATTTTGGCCAAAACAACTGACCAAACCACAAACACCAAGGTTGGACCTAAATAGATCGGCAAAAAATCCAGACCGGATTCTGCGGCTTTGCCAACACTTCCATAAAACGTCCACGACGTACAATAGACCGCGATGGACAATGTATAAATATACGGATTGTTGATAAAGCTGTGGCCGCGTTCGGCGCGTTTATCGACGTAATAAGCAATCGCAAACAGCAATCCCAAATACAGAAATGATACACCGACAACCAAACCACTTTGCATCAGAGCTCACCATCTGCATCGGTTTGTTCTGGTGGTTTTTTTTGACGCGCGCCCAGCGCCACAAAAAATATCACCAAAGCCCAAGCCCCAAACAAAACCACAAAGGTCCTAGGTAGGCCAAAAATTAAATCTGGGGTGTCAAAAACCGGCAGGATGGGCGGCATAAAAAGCAACAGTGCGGCGCAAAACAGCACCACCGACCATTCTTTTTTGCGCCCTTGTCGTTTCATATCTTAAATTTGACGGCGAACCGAACTGTTAACCATCAACTTTCTTGTCTTTACCGATTAAATCCAAAACACGATCAACCAGTTCCCGTGTGGAAAACGGTTTGGTGATGTAATCATCCGCGCCCAGACCAAAAGCCCGTTGTTTGTCTTCGTCCCGGCATTTTGCAGTCAGCATAATGACCTTTACATCGGCCCATTTGGGATTTGCTTTAATGGCTTCGCAAACTGAAAAACCATCGCGTTTGGGCAGCATTATGTCCAAAAGCACCGCGTCTGGAATTTCTTGTTCCATCGCCTGAACGGCCAATTCGCCGTCTTCGGCAACCCGGACTTTCAGCCCCGATTTTTTCATAATAAACTGTAAAGAAAGGACAATATTAGGTTCGTCCTCWGCCAMCAACACGGAATAAGCCATTAAAATAGGTTCCAWAACAATCGTCATTACAAGARTTGAGGATASTACCYCATCTTGCAGACAAWTGTCATGRSYCTAATTAAAGRYCTAATTSGACATCAAAACYGGTGCGGTCATTTCCATKAGRATRTTATTGGTTACRCCGCCAAAGGCTTTTTCCCGCAATCGAGAATGCCCGTAAGCCCCCATCACCAAAAGATCGGCACCTGAATCGGCAAGGAAATTTAAGATCGCGCGGTCAATGCCAATATCGGTCACCGTAATGCATTCAATTTTCACATCGACACCATAACGCGCCAAATGAGCTTTTAAGTCTGCACCCGGAGCATGCCCATGCGCGCCTTTGCGGTCTTCGGCATTGATGATCAGGCAGATAATTTCTTTGCGATCTTGAAGCAACGGAATTGCATCATTCACGGCACGGGCCGATTTAGCCCCACCATCCCAAGCAATCACCGCCGTTTTAACGGGCTGGATTTTTTTACCAACATAGGGCACCAAATAAATGGGCCGCCCCGATTCAAACAGGCAAGCATCCATCAGTGACGTATTAAAGCTGGACGCAGCGTTGTGTTCAAGGTTCGATTGGCCAAGCACTGTTAAGTCCGTATGGCGAGCGTAAAACGCTAATGCACCGGGCGCTTTTGCCGCTGATTTTTCGATGATGTCCGTCTCGAAACTAATGTTCGCCGCCGTTGCTGCAGCCGTAAAGGTTTCGATGGCTTTGTTTGCGGCCAGCTCGACGGCTTTGCGTTGGGCTTCTTGAAAACCACTGGGCAAGGCTTCGCTGATATAATCGGCAATGGTGGATTTGATTTTCAATGCCACACCAACCACATGAGCATCATGTTTGGTGGCCAAGGAAATCGCCGTGCGAATACGGTGCGCGCACAGATCGCTGTCGTCTAAGTGAACAAGAATATCTTTCATCACGTCTGTGTCCTTTAAATAGCCAAATATTCGTGGCGAAGCTCTTCGTTGTTCAAGACTTCATCGGCGGTTCCATGAAAGGCCACTTGGCCCATATCAATAATCAACGCCGTATCGGCCAATTTTAAGGCGGCCACGGCATTTTGTTCCACGATAATGGTGGTGATGCCGCGCGATTTAACCTGCAACAAAATCTTTTCGATTTCTTGCACAATAACCGGAGCCAAACCTTCGTAAGGTTCATCCAAAAACAACAGTTTAATATCGCGTGCCAAAGCCCGCGCCACGGCCAACATTTGCTGTTCCCCGCCCGACATGGTCACGGCGTCTTGTTTGCGTCGTTCGGCCAAGCGGGGGAAGTGTTCGTAAATTTCTTCCAATTCCCAGCCCAAGGGTTCTGCCACTTGCGCCAAAAGTAGATTTTCTTCGACGGTCAAGCCACCGATAATACGGCGATCTTCGGGTACCAATTGGATGCCCGCACGTGCCGCTTCAAAATCTTTCATTTCATGAATGGCCTGGCCTTGCAGATAAAATTCTCCGCTGGTCAGAACGGGATCATCCGCACGGGCCAAGGTGCGCAAGGTCGATGTTTTACCCGCGCCATTACGGCCCAGCAAAGCCAAAATTTCGCCTTCTTGAACGTCAAAGGAAATGCCTTGAACGATATACGACTCGCCATAATACGCATGGATGTCTTTAACGCTGAAATACGGTTCTGAGGTTGAGGTGCTCATTCGTGTGCCCCCCCAAGATAAGCTTCTTTCACAATAGGATCCTCGCGAACTTCTTCTGGTGTGCCGCCCGCAATAATTTTGCCCCGCGCCAAAACGCTGACCGTATCAGCAAGGCTGAACACCACGTGCATATCATGTTCAATAATCACGATCGTCATGCCGCGTTCTTTAATTTTTTTCAGCAATTCGATGGTCTGATTAGTATCGTGACGAGCCATACCGGCGGTTGGTTCATCCAACAACAACAGGCGTGGTTTAAGAATCAAACACATGCCCAATTCAAGGCGGCGTTTGTCACCACGCGACAAACTGCCGGCTTCTTTGTCCAAAAACTTATCCAGACCGACGTCCTGCAAAATATGTACGGCTTCGTCGCGAATATCGTTTTGTGTTCGCATCGTGGCAAAGGGATTAAATTTAAAAGACCCATCGCGTTTAGACAAAGCCGGCAACATGACGTTGTCCATCAATGACAGATCTGGAAAAATTTCAGGCGTTTGAAAAACCCGAGCAATGCCCATTTGTGTGATTTCGTGGGGGTCTTTACCCGTGATGTCTTTTCCGTCAAACGTGGCATGACCGGAATCGGGGATTAGGCGCCCAACACACACATTTAACAAAGTCGATTTCCCAGCACCATTAGGGCCGATGATCGCGTGGGTTTTGGCTTCTTCGATGTTCAAATTAACATCGGCCAAAGCCCGCAAACCACCAAAGCTTTTTTGGATTTTATCTAAGTGAAGAACTGTTTTATTCATGTCCAGTTCCCTCACTCTGATTTTTCGGACGACGAAGCTGGGGAGGTCCGCCGAAACCGAGCACGTATTTTTTCGATACCTTCAACAATGCCACCGGGCAGGAAGATCACGACTATCATAAACAACAACCCCAAAGTTAAGTGCCAACCACTGCCAACAAACAAGCCCGCGACCTGAACCACGACGTTTTCAAGTCCATCGGGCAAGAAGCTAAAGATGTTATGCAAAACATTTTCATTAAAGGCTGAAAAAATATTTTCAAAATATTTAATCACACCTGCACCAATTATTGGCCCAATCAAGGTTCCAAGGCCGCCCAAAATGGTCATCAAAACCACTTCACCAGACGCCGTCCATTGCATGCGTTCCGCACCAGCCAAAGGATCGGTCACCGCCATCAATGAGCCCGCAAGACCAGCGTACATGCCGGAAATCACAAACGCCCACAACAGGTACGGCCGGGTGTTAAAGCCAATATATTTCATGCGTGTTTGGTTTGACTTAATGGCGCGCAATTTCAACCCGAACGGAGACCGGAAAATACGCATCGATATATAAAAGGCAATGATCAACACCACGGCACAGAAATAAAAGCCCGGATAACCGCTCATTTTAAGGCCAAACAATTCGGTAGAAGGCAAGCCTTGGCTGGCCGTTCTGGCCGCATCGAAAATTCGGGGATCATCCAGCGCCAATTGTAGGCTGGTTTCGCCATTGGTGATGGGAGTCAAAACCGAATACGCCAGATTGTAAGACATCTGGGCAAAGGCCAAGGTTAGAATCGAAAAGTAAATGCCCGAACGCCGCAGACTGACATAACCAATCAGCACCGCCAACATGCCCGCCAAAATCGTACCAAAGATAACACCGGGAATGACGTTCATTGAAAGCAGTTTAAACGACCAAACAGCCGTGTAAGACCCCACGCCTAAGAAAGTCGCATGACCAAAGGACAAGTAACCTGTCAGGCCAAAAAGGATGTTAAAGCCAATGGCAAAAATGCCAAAAATGGCAAACTTCTGCAACAGAGCCGGATACGAAGCGCCCAAGGGTTCCAACCAAATCGGTGCCGTCAACACGATCACCGAAAAAATGGCCATCAGGCGAATATCTTTGTTTTTGCTTTGTGAATTCATGGCTAATCCTCCATCACACCTTTGCGGCCCATCAGGCCACGAGGACGGAGCAACAAAATAGCAACGGCCACCAAGTAAATAATAATCTGGTCAATGCCGGGCAAAATTTGTTTCACTTCATTCATGGATGAAAACGATTCTAAAATTCCCAACATAAACCCAGCGACAACGGCGCCGGGAAGAGAGCCCATGCCCCCCACCACCACAACAACAAAGGACAACACCAAAAAGTTCATGCCCATATGATAATCAGGGGCCACAATGGGCGTATACATAACGCCCGCCAAGCCCGCAACAACGGCGGCCAGAGCAAACACAACGGTAAAGCGACGTTGAATATCAATACCCAACATGCCGACCATTTCCCGGTCCCACATGCCCGCACGAACAACCATGCCATACGTCGTATATTTCAAGAACGAGAACACGCCACCAATCACAACCACGGAAAATACAAAATAAATCATGCGCCACCAAGGATAGACCAAGTTTTCGCCTAGACCGAGAAACACGCCGATTGCGGCACTGCCCGATACAATTTCAGGAGCCCCAATGGGGATTGGATTCGCGCCGTAAAAATGTTTAACAATTTCCTGGATAACAATTGCCAAACCGAACGTCACCAAAATTTGGTCCGCATGATCCCGTTTATAAAAGTGACGGATTAACCCGCGTTCCATAATAATACCGACCAAAATCATGATCGGAATGGCGAAAATAATCGATATGGGCACGGCATAATCAATGATCATCGTGCCCGTTTCCCCCCACCATGTTTCCAAGTAAGGGATTTCTTTATAGGCTTTAAAAAATGTAATGGATTCATCAAGAACTTTTTCTGAAATCGTCAGAACTTTGTACACAGAAACCGTACAAAACGCCCCCAACATAAACAACACACCGTGAGCAAAATTCACGATGCCAAGGGTGCCAAAAGCTAGCGTCAGGCCCAGAGCAATCAAGGCATACGCAGCCCCTTTGTCCAAACCGTTTAACAACTGAATAAATATAACGTCCATATTGGCTTACGATCTCTATGGTCAGAACATATAAAACGGCGAAAATACGCCACATAAAATAGCGCGAATGCGCCAGGGAAGTTTATGGTGCCGACCAGTCCTGATCGGCACCATAATAACTTGGTGAAGCTTAAATCCTATACAGGACCCAAGTCGCCACCAAACATGGAAGCATCATATTCGACTTGAGCACGAGGAACAACTTTAACCACTTTCAGCAAATCGAACTGAGTTGATGGGTTTTCGTTACCACGAACAACCAACACGTCTTTGAAGCACTGGTGATCTTCGGCGCGGTATTCGGTTGGACCGTTGCCCATGCCGTCGAATTTGTGACCTTCCAACGCTTCGATAACGCCAGCCGGATTAAACGTGCCAGCCCGTTCACAAGCATCCGCATACAACATGGTTTGAACGTAACATGTGTGTGCCGCCATTGACGGAGGGAAGCCGTATTTGTTGGCAAACGATTTCACAAAGGCTTTTGAAGCATCGTCAGGCAAAGACCAGTTCCAGTTGGTGGACCCCAAAATGCCTTTGATATCATCGCCAGAACCTTGAGCCATTTTACGAGAGAACAAGGGAACAATAACTTCCCATTTTTTACCCGTTTTTGCGATTTTGTCGCGCAGGCCAAACTGAACCGCAGAAGCCAAAGAATCGTTCATGTTTTTACCATAATGGTTCAACACCAACACGTCGGCTTCTGAGTTAATGACTTGGGTGATGTAAGACGAGAAATCCGTTTGCGTCAAAGGTGTGCGCACGGGTATTTCTGTGGTCCAGCCCAATTTTTCAGTGGCGTTTTTGATGGACTCTTCTTGTGTCCAACCCCAGGAATAATCAGCCGTCAAATGGTACGCACGACGGTCCGTGCCATATTCTTCTCTCAAAATTGGCGCAAGAGCCTGACCGGACATGTAAGCGTTGAAGAAATGGCGGAAGCCATAACGCTTTTTGTCTTTACCCGTAGTATCGTTCGAGTGGGTCAAACCCGCCATGAACATGATTTTTGCTTCGTTGCACAAACCCTGCACAGCAATAGCAACACCAGAAGAAGAACCACCGGTAACCATAATCGCGCCGTCTTTTTCGATCATGCGCTTAGCAGAATCACGAGCCGCCGGAGCTTTGGTTTGGGTATCACCCGTTACGAATTCAACTTTTTTGCCCAAGATGCCGTTGCCCGTGAGGTTCATCGGTTTCATGGTGTGCATCAAACCGCCGTCACCACCACCGTTCAGGTGTTCAACGGCCAGCTTGTACGCCCGCAATTCATCTTTGCCTTCTTCGGAATACGCACCAGTTTGGGGAACGTTAAAGCCCAATATTACCGATTTGCTGTTACCCGGATCGTTGGCAAAGCCAGCAGCCCAAGCATCTTTGTTGAAAAAGAGCGGTGTTGCCCCAATAAAGGCAGCACCGGCGACGCCAAGCTTAAGTGCTTCGCGGCGGTTGAATTTTTTAAAATCACTCATAGAATAACCCCTGTTCATTTTACCTGTTAATGTCCAAGCGACACGCACTTGGTTTTCGTAAGGCCCGTGTCACCATTATTTTTGTGGGCAAGACTCTTTAACGAAACGGCCTGCCTCATGAACTGTGAATTTTTAACAAAAGTTACATCAAAGGCAATAATTGATTGAATATACTGTGCTTTTCTTGTTAACTTGAAAAGTAAATTATTGTAAAGTTGTAAAGTCAGTAAACTTCAAGGAATGAGCCGTGGCTAAAAAGACGATTATGGGCAACAGGTTACGCAGTCTGCGCAAAGATCGCGGCCTGTCGCAGGTTGATCTGGCTTCGAAAATGGGCATTTCGGCAAGTTACCTAAACCTGATTGAACACAATCAACGGAACCTCACCGTGCCGTTATTGTTGCGCATCAGCGAGATTTTGAACATCTCGCTGCAGACTTTTTCGCCCCAGCACGAAGGCCAAAAAATCGCCGAAATGACCGAAGTCCTGAAAGATCCGCTGTATGAAACTTTGGATTTTAGCGAAGACGAAATCAACGAGCTGGCGACCACGGCCCCAGAACTCTGTCAGGCCTTGTTAAAAACCTACAGCGCATACCACAATTACAAAGAAGACTTTCAGGTCTTGAGCGAACGGTTATCGCATGACCCGCTGTTGTCGAACAACGTTCACAAATTGCGCACGCTTTTGACGTCGATTGTTTCGTTCACGGAAATCCTTCATGACAACGCCGACTTACCGCAAAGCGAACGCCACAACTTTCAAAAAATCGTTCTGAACGAAAGTGAAAGCCTCAGCGATACCGTCAGCGCCATGGAAAAAATAGTCTCGGGCAAAGACTTGGCAGGGGCCATTTCAGAAATTTCCCCCGACGAAGCCGTGACCGATTTTTTGCAAGCCAATGATAATTATTTCCCAAGCCTAGAAGACATTGCCGAAGACCTGCGCCGTGAAGCCGGGCTGGACAGCGTGTCTGTACGCGCCCGCCTGATCGGCCATTTGCAAGATCGCCATGGTGTCAGCGTCGAAATCTCACCGGATGAAACGCAAGAAGGCGGAGCGTCCTTTTTTGACGAAACCCGCCGCCATTTAACCTTGTCCATGGCCTTGGCTGCGCCCAGCATCAACTTTCATTTGGCATTGTTAATCGGTCAGTTGTCTTATGACGATGTTTTAAGGAGCCTGACGCATTCAAAAATCTTGTCCAGCGAAGCCGCTATCCGTAAAGCCAAATCAGCCTTGGCAAACTATTTTGCCGGGGCGTGTTTGTTGCCTTACGATGATTTTTTAAAGGCTGCGACCGACACGCGCTATAACGTCGAAGTTCTGCAGCATCGTTTTTCCGCCAGCTTTGAACAAGTCTGTCACCGCCTGACCACGCTGAGAAAAGCCGGAGCCGCAGGTATTCCCCTGCACCTGATGCGGGTCGATGTGGCGGGCAATATTTCAAAAAGGTTTAGTGCTTCGGGCCTGCGCATTCCGCGCTATGGCAGCGCCTGTCCCCGGTGGATCATGCATCATGCCTTTTTAACCCCCGGCATCATGTGTTCCCAAATTTCGCAAATGCCCGATGGGGTACGGTATTTTTCAATCGCCCAAACCACAACCAAACCAAGTTTGCTGTATGGCCAACCCAAAAGTCATTTTTCGATCTCTATCGGTTGCGAGATTTCTTATGCCGAGCAAATGGTTTATGCAGATGGGCTAAATCTTGATTCGGCGCATCTGGCCGTGCCTGTGGGCATTGCGTGCCAATTGTGTGAACGGGCAAATTGTTCCGGGCGTGCGGCTCCGCCACCGCCAAAAACGGTTTTGGAACCCACCCGCCCCGGTCGCAATATTTCACCGGGCATTGGCGAAACTTAAGACTTAAGAACGAGCCGAAGCCAAGCCTAAGCTTTCCATCGCCACCTTGATTTCATCCAAAATGGTTGGATCGTCAATGGTCGCGGGCAACGGGCAATCTTCGTTATCGGCGATTTTTTGCATGGTGCCGCGCAGAATTTTTCCCGAGCGCGTTTTCGGCAAACGCTCCACCACCGCCGCCATTTTAAACGCGGCCACCGGGCCAATTTTATCGCGCACCATGGCGATGGCTTCTTTAACGATTTCAGCATGGTCTTGTTCTACACCGGCTTTCAAAACCATCAGGCCCACGGGCAACTGGCCTTTTAAGCTGTCGGCCACGCCCAACACCGCACATTCGGCCACGCACGGGTGTTCGGCCAAGACTTCTTCCATGCCGCCCGTCGACAACCTGTGTCCCGCGACGTTGATGATGTCGTCGGTGCGGGCCATGATGTACAGGTAATCTTCGTCATCGATATAGCCCGCGTCGGCGGTTTTGTAATAGCCCGGAAATTCATCCATGTACGCTTCGATAAAACGATCATCCGCGTTCCATAGGGTCGACAATGTTCCCGGTGGCAACGGAAGCTTGCAACAGATCGAGCCGATTTTTCCGGCCGGAACCGGGTGTCCGTCTTCGCCCAAAACCTGAACATCCCAACCCGGCGCGGCCTTGGTTGGTGATCCGGGCTTAACGTCAAAGACATGCAACCCCATACAGTTCGACGCAATGGCCCAGCCCGTTTCGGTCTGCCACCAGTGGTCAATCACCGGAACGCCTAGGTTGTCTTCGGCCCAATGCAAAGTGTCTGGGTCGGTGCGTTCGCCCGCCAAAAACAAGCTTTTAAACGCCGACAAGTCGTATTGTTTCAACAATTTAGCCTCTGGGTCCACGCGTTTGATGGCGCGAAAGGCCGTAGGCGCGGTGAACATGACTTTGACTTTGTGTTCGGCAATAACCCGCCAAAAAGCCCCAGCATCGGGAGTGCCCACGGGTTTGCCTTCATACAAAATCGTCGTACAGCCGTTTAACAACGGGCCGTAAATGATGTAAGAATGACCAACCACCCAGCCCACATCGGACGCCGACCAAAACACGTCGCCGGGTTCGATATCGTAAATGGCTTTCATGGTCCAGTTCAGCGCAACCGCATGGCCGCCGTTATCGCGGACCACGCCCTTGGGTCGCCCGGTCGTTCCCGATGTATACAAAATATACAGCGGATCGGTGGCCGCAACCGGCACACAATCGTGCGGGGTTGCCGTGCTCATGGCATCTTCCCAATCCAAATCGCGGCCTTCTTTGAGCATTGCCGTGGCTTGCGGACGTTGCAAAATAATACAGACATCCGGTTTATGGGAAGCCTGATCAATGGCTTTGTTTAACAATGGTACGTATTCGATAACTTTGGTGACTTCGATGCCGCAGCTGGCCGTGACGATGGCTTTGGGTTTGGCATCATCGATGCGGATGGCCAATTCGTTCGCGGCAAATCCGCCAAACACGACCGAATGCACGGCCCCCAAACGCGCGCACGCCAGCATGGCAATCGCGGCTTCGGCGATCATGGGCATATACAAAATCACCCGGTCGCCTTTGCTGACACCTTGCGACGCTAAGACTCCGGCAAATTTCGCCGTTTCGTCCAGCAATTGGGAATAGGTATAGGTTTTGGTCACACCGCCCGTGACCGGGCTGTCATAAATCAAAGCCGCCTGATCGCCACGTCCATTTTCAACATGGCGGTCCAGCGCGTTATAACAGGTATTCAATTCACCGCCCACAAACCAACGGTAAAAGGGCGGATTGCTATCGTCTAACACCTTGTCCCATTTTTTGGTCCACGTGATGCCTTGGGCCACATCGCCCCAAAACTTTTCGGGGTCGTTAAGAGACTGCGCATGAGCTTCGGTGTATTTATTTCCCATTTTAGACATCCCTGTTTTTGATTATGCAATAAGCCTCGCACAAATCGGTCTGTCTCTTCAATAGCCTTTTTTAAGATCAACCACGTTTTCAGGAAGGTCGCCGTCTTCAATCGCTTCGATTCCTTCGGCGATGATTTGGGTGGCACTTTCGCTGTCGGTGAGGGACGCGATGTGCGGCGTCACGAATACATTGTCCATGGACCAAAAGGCATGATCATCGGGCAAAGGTTCGGTTTGAAAAACGTCCAAGGCGGCGGCGGCGATCTGTCCGGTGTTTAAGGCCTCAATCAAATCGTCTTCAACAATCAGACTGCCGCGACCGGAATTAATAACAAACGCGCCCTTTGGCAATTTCGCCAAAGTCTTGGCATTTAACAATCCATTGGTTTCTTTTGTACCCGGCAACAGGCACACCAAAATTTCGGTGCGGGCTAAAAAGTCATCCAGTTCAGCCGGGCCAGCAAAACTTTCGATGCCGGGAAGCTCTTTGCGTGACCGGCTCCACCCCGCGATGTTTTCAAAGCCCAACATCAACAAAGCATGGGCGGCGTCTTGGCCCAATTCACCCAATCCCAAAATTCCCACCCGGCGTTTTTCCGTGTGGCCTTGACCGTGGGGCGTCCATTCACCCGCTCGTTGCTGTTGGGCATAGGTGTGCATGCCCCGATGAAAATGCAAAACCCAATAGACAATAAATTCGGCCATACTGGAGCTCAAACGCGGATCGACCAGACGCACGATGGGAATGTCTTTGGGCAAGTCTGGGTCATGCAGCAAGGCATCAACCCCTGCGCCCAGATTAAAAATAGCTTTGGCGTTTGGAAAGTTTTGCAGAACACCCGCGGGCGGTTTCCACACCAAAACATAATCCACATCCGCCGCATCTATTTCATCTTTGCCCCACACAAATAAATCCGCATCGGGGCAATAACGGTGCAGTGGTTTTACCCACGGATCAAAGGTCATGTCGCTGATGTACAAAATATTCATACGTTCACCACGCCACTTTCGTCGGCGGTTAAATTAAAGGCTGCGTTCATCAAAGCTTGCGTATACGGCTGGGCCGGATGATCGAATACTTGATCCACCGACCCCTGTTCGACCACGCGCCCCGCCTGCATCACCATCACATCATGGGCCAAGGCGCGCACGACTTTTAAATCGTGACTGATGAACACATACGTCAGCCCATACTTTTTTTGCAGGTCCCGCAGCAAGTCGACAATTTGCGCCTGAACCGAAACATCCAAGGCACTGGTCGGTTCATCCAAAACAATAAAGTCTGGCTGCAAGATCAAGGCCCGCGCAATGGAAATGCGCTGGCGTTGTCCGCCGGAAAATTCGTGGGGATAACGATCAGCCATATGGGATTTAAGACCGACTTCATCTAAAACAGCCAAGACTTTTACGTGACGTTGTTCGGGGCTTAAGTCAGGAGAATGGACTTCTAAACCTTCGCCGACGATTTCGCCCACCGACATGCGCGGGCTAAGTGATCCGAACGGGTCTTGAAAAACGATTTGCATATCGGCGCGCAACGGCCGGACGTCCTTTGCTTTTAAGCTCAAAATATCTTGGCCCTTAAAAGCAACGGACCCGGTGGCTTTTTCCAAACGCAACAACGCTCGTGCCAAGGTCGATTTACCCGAACCGCTTTCGCCAACGATGCCCAATGTGTGGCCTTTTTTCACCACCAAATCGATACCGTCCACGGCTTTCACATGATCAACCACACGGCGGATTACGCCTTTTTTTATGGGGAACCAGACTTTCAACCCCTCGGCCTGCATGATCGTTTCGCCATTGGCGTCCGCTGGTTCAACGCGGCCCTTAGGCTCGGACGCCAGCAATTTTTTGGTGTAATCATGTTGAGGGTTTTCAAAAACGTCTGCGGTTAGGCCTTGTTCCACCAGCTTGCCATCGTGCATCACGTACGCCCGATCTGCGATGCGTTTGACGATTCCTAAATCATGGGTAATGAACAAAATGCCCAGCCCCATTTTCTTTTGCAGGTCGGCCAACAGTTTTAAAATCTGCGCCTGAATGGTTACGTCCACGGCGGTGGTGGGTTCGTCCGCAATCAACAAATCCGGCTCGTTCGCCAACGCCATGGCAATCACGATACGCTGTTGTTGTCCGCCTGAAAATTCATGGGGATAATTTTTAAGGCGCGAAATTTGTGCACCCAATCCCACCACCTCCATCAGTTCTTCGACCCGCGCTTTGACCTCGGCTTTCGAATGATTGTAATGGGTGGTGATGATTTCAGCGATTTGGTTTCCGATGGGCTGCAGCGGGTTCAAACTGGTCAAGGGTTCTTGAAACACCATGGAAATATCCACACCGCGAATGTCTCGCAATTGAGCATCGGACGCGCCCATCAATTCTTGGCCCTTAAACAAAACCGATCCGGTGGGGTGATTGGCCAACGGATACGGAAGCAACTGCATGATCGACAATGCACTGACCGATTTACCCGATCCGGACTCGCCCACCAACGCCACCGTTTCACCGCGTTCAATGTTGAACGATACACCATGCACAACTTGCGTCTCACCAAAGGCAACGGAAAGATTTTTGACTTCTAATAACTTTGTCATTGGCGAAACACCTTTCTGGGATCAAAGGCATCGCGCACGGCTTCACCAATAAACACCAACAACGAAAGCATAAGTGCAATCACAAAAAACGCGGTCAGACCCAACCAAGGGGCATGCAAATTTGCTTTGCCCTGATTGAGCATTTCGCCGAGTGAGGCCGAGCCCGCTGGCATGCCAAAACCCAAAAAATCCAGCGCCGTTAAAGTGGTCACCGACCCAGACGTAATGAAGGGTAAAAACGTAATCGTCGCGACCATGGCATTGGGCAAGATATGGCGGCGAATAATCACCGCATTACTGACCCCCAACGCACGAGCGGCTCGAACATAATCAAAATTTCGCGTTTTAAAAAATTCGGCGCGCACCACACCCACCAAGCTCATCCAACTGAACAACAACATGATGCCTAATAAAAACCAAAAGCTGGGTTGCACAATGCTCGCCAAAATAATCAGCAAGAACAACATCGGCAGGCCCGACCAAATTTCGATAAAGCGCTGCCCCAACAAATCGACCATACCGCCGAAATAGCCCTGAACGGCCCCCGCCACGACGCCAATAACAGAACTAACAAGGGTCAGCGTCAGGCCAAACAAAATAGAAATACGAAAGCCATAAATCAATCGAGCTGCCACATCGCGGCCCTGATCATCGGTGCCCAAGATATTGGACGCACTGGGCGGGCTGGGGGCGGGTTCGGTTAGCGCATAATTCACGGTGTCATAAGAAAAATGAATAGGCGGCCATAAAATCCAGCCCTGTTCTTCGATCATTTCTTGAACTTCAGGATCGGCGTATTCGGTCGGTGTTTCTAAAAACCCACCAAAAACTGTTTCCGGGTAATCGATGAAAACGGGAGCATAATATTCGCCTTCGAAATTAACCAAAATTGGGCGATCATTGGCGATGAATTCAGCAAACAATGTCAACGTAAACAGCGCCAGAAAAATCCACATCGACCAGTACCCGCGTCGATTGGATTTGAAGTTTTGCAGACGGCGCTGATTAAGGGGGGAAAGCTGGACCATATCAACTGTCCACCTTTTCAAAATCGATACGAGGATCGATAACATGATACATCACGTCGCCAATTAAATTCAGCACCAGTCCCATCAATGTGAACACATACAGCGTTCCAAACATCACGGGATAATCGCGTTTTATGGCGGCTTCGTATCCCAACAGACCAATACCATCCAACGAAAAAATGATCTCGGTTAGCAAGGCCCCTGTAAACAAAATTCCCACAAAGGCCGCTGGAAATCCTGCGATCACAATCAGCATGGCATTGCGAAAAACATGGCCGTACATCACCGCGTATTGGGTCAATCCCTTGGCCCGCGCGGTGATCACGTATTGTTTGTTGATTTCTTCCAGATACGAATTTTTGGTCAACATCGTCAATCCGGCAAAACCACCAATCACCATCGATCCCACGGGCAAAACCAAATGCCACAGGTAATCTTTGATTTGCCCCCAAGTGGTCAGGGTTTCAAAATCATCCGACGTTAACCCCCGCAACGGGAACCAATCAAAATAACGTCCCCCGGCAAACAAAACGATCAGCAAAATCGCAAACAAAAAACTGGGCACCGCGTTGCCGACAATCACCACAGAAGATGACGCCACATCAAATTTAGATCCATCGCGCACCGCCTTGGTGATGCCCAATGGGATTGAAATCATGTACACCAGTAATGTCGTCCACAATCCCAAAGAAATAGATACCGGCATTTTTTCAACGATTAAATCAACCACTTTGGTGTCGCGAAAATAGCTGTCGCCAAAATCAAACGTGGCATAATTTTTTAACATCATGACAAAACGTTCACCGATGGGTTTGTCAAATCCATAGAGCTTGTTAATACGTTCTAAAAACTCTGGGTCCAACCCTTGGCGTCCACGGTGATCTTGCGTCGCAAGGGTCTCGGACGTTTGCCCAGACACCCGCGCGGTCGAACTGACATCCAACCCCTTAACTTTGGCGATCATTTGTTCAACAGGGCCACCGGGGGCCGCCTGAACCAGCACAAAGTTCACCGCCATGATGAAAAACAAGGTGGGAATAATCAAAAGCAGGCGGCGGATGATATAAGACGTCATGGCTTAAATCACTCGGCCACTTTTAAGGCTTGGGCTTTGGCTTCGTCATACCACCAACGTGATGTGGAAAAACCATACGGCAATACCGTTTTAGGCCTTGAAAATTTATTCCAAGACAATACCCGGTCATAATCGGCATACCAATGGGGAATAATGTAATGGCCCCATTGCAATACCCGGTCTAAAGCCCGTGTGCGTTGTTCCAAACTTTTCCTGTTCGGGGCCGTAATAATCAAATCAATAAGATCGTCAACCACCGGATCGCTGACTCCGAAATGATTTCGACTGCCCGTTGTGGTCGCGGCCTGGGACCCCCAAAAATTACGCTGTTCGCCACCGGGCGACAACGACTGCCCCCAACTGGAAACGATCATATCAAAATCGTGGGTTTCCAAACGTTTTATATATTGAGCCGTATCCACGGTCCGCACATTCGCCACCACCCCCAAACGGGACAGATGTTTTGAAAACGGTAAAGTAATGCGTTCAAAAGCGGGTTGCGCCAACATGATTTCAAATTCGAGTTTTTGCCCGGTCTCTTTATGCACGCGTTCTTTGCCTTGAATAACCCAGCCCGCTTCTTTTAACAAACGGTCGGCTATTTTCAAGTTAGACCGAATGCGTCCATCGCCTTTTGTCGCTGGTGGATTGTACTCAACCGTGAAGACTTCACCCGGTATTTTACCCCGGTATTTTTCCAAAATTTCCAGCTCTTCCCCTTGGGGCAAACCTTTCGCTTCCAAAACCGAGTTTCCGAAATAGCTGCGGATGCGTTTGTATTGGCCGTAAAACAAATTGCGGTTGGACCATTCGAAATCAAATGCATAGGCTAAAGCCTGACGAACCCGAGAATCTTTAAACATGTCCCGACGTGAATTAAACGCGTAACCTTGCATCTGTGCGGTTCTTTCGTTGGGAAGCCTTTCTTTGATAATGCGCCCATCTTTAACCGCAGGAATGTCGTATCCGGTGGCCCAAACCTTGGACATCAATTCGTTACGAAGGTCATAAGCCCCGCCTTTAAAACCTTCGACCGCAACATTGCCATCGCGGAAGTATTCAACGCGGTACAAATCAAAATTATGACGGCCTATATTCACGTTAAGGTCTTTACCCCAGTAATCTTTAACCCGGTCATAAGAAATATAACGCCCGGCTTCAAGCTTACCAATTTTGTAGGGCCCCGACCCCAAGGGCGGCRSCRAAGTGCTTTTGCCAAGGTTGCGGTCTTTGCCTTTTTCCGTCCAATAATGTTTTGGCAGAATGGGGATTTCACCAACCGTCAACGGAATTTCTCGGTTGCCCGTATCTTTAAAACTGAACTTTACGGTCAGCGCGTCAATCGCTTCGACCTTGTCCACATCGGCATAATAAAAGCGATACAAAGGCTGGATTGTTTCGTTGGTCATCAATTCGTTGAACGTCCACACCACATCTTCGGCGGTGATGGGTTGACCATCGTGCCAACGCGCTTCTTTTCGCATGTGAAACACGATCCAAGATCGATCTTCGGGCACGTCCATGGATTCAGCCAACAAGCCATATCGGGTAAAGGGTTCATCTTGGCTTGCGGCGGTCAAGCTATCATAAATCCGGCCCAAACCATCTGCGACCTCGCCCTTAATAGCAAAAGCATTCAGGCTGTCAAAACTACCTAAGCTACTGGTGCGCATCGTCCCGCCCTTGGGCGCATTCGGGTTCACGTAATCAAAATGTTTAAAACCAGCGGCGTACTTAGCCTGTCCGTGCATGGCAATGGAGTTTTGCCCCCACGCCGGAGTTGCAAGCAATAAGGAAAGAGCCAAAACGGACGTGCGAATATTCATCAATAAAAACTCTATTTTTCTGTCGATTTCAGAGTGTTAAAAAATTTGAAATTATTGCGGCCGGCGGCTTTGACCGCATACATGGCCTGGTCGGCGCCCTTGATCAGCGCATCCGCCGTGGTGCCATCATCTGGAAAAATGCTGATGCCAATGCTGGCCCCGATTTGGGCCTTTAGTCCACCGTCAACTTCAACGGGTTCCGTCAAAGATGTAATGATTTTTTGCGCCACGATCGCAGCACTTTCGGCATGATCTATATTTTCTAAAATCGCCACAAATTCATCGCCGCCAATGCGCGCCACCGTATCGGAAGACCGTACATGAGAAGCCATACGCTGAGCCACGGCTTTCAATACCGCATCCCCGGCATCGTGGCCTAAGTCATCATTCACGGGTTTGAATTTATCCAAATCCACAAACATCACGGCCAACAATTGTTCTGTGCGTGTACACCGCTGAATGGCGCGTTTCATAAGGTCATTAAAGAGGTTGCGGTTCGGCAAGCCCGTTAAAGTATCGTGATGCGCCATATGTTCGAGTTCGGCCAGAGCTTTTTTGCGGTCCGTAATGTCGCGGATCACCCATGTGAAAAGACGACGGCGCCCTTCGTGCAGTTCCGTGACCGATAATTCGGTGTGAAACAATAGGCCCTGACTGGTTTGGCCTTCCATTTCCATGGCCACGCCATAGGTGCTTTTTTTGTCAACTTTATAACTGTCCGCAACACAATTTTCATGATGCTCACGATATTCGGTCGGCAACAACATGTTGATGTGATGGCCCAACATGTCTTTTTTTTCATAGCCAAACATGCTTTCCGTGCGGGTATTTACGGTTTGCATCAAGCCGTCGGCATCGATGGTGATGATGGCATCCATCACCGTACCCAAAACACCCGCCAAGCGTTGTTCGCGTTCGCGGGCTTCTTGGGATGCTTTGATAAAACTGGAAATATCGCGGCATTCCACCATATAGGTTTCGCCTTCGCCGGCTTCCAACAGACGCACCCGCATATGCACATCGATAGACGATGATTTTAAAGGCTTTAATTTTAAGGGAACACCGGCGTCTTCTTCGGCAAAAACTTCGATACCCAAAGCGATCAATTCGGCATAGTCCGCATGCACAAAATCAGCCAGCGGATGACCGATAACGTCATCGCCGTCTTGCGCGCCCAACATGTTCATCCCGGCGGTGTTTATGTAAGCAATGCGGCCATCTTTGACCACGCAAACAAGATTTGAAATCGCACCAAGAAGTTCAGGCCCCAAGCCTGATTGTTTCAACATACCAACTATGTTTCCCGACCCTGAACTATCTGTCAAGCGCCTAACGCTTTTAAGGCCTTAGCGTGCAAGTTTTTATCGCCCGCCGCCAAAACCCGGCCTTCTGAGTCCATGGTCAACGATTGCCCGTGCCAGTCGGTCATAATGCCCCCGGCCCCTTGGACAACCGGAGCCAACGCGCAAAAATCATAAGTGCCAAGGCTGGCTTCGCACACCAAATCCACATGGCCCGAAGCCAACAAGCCATAGGCATAACAATCCCCGCCAAAAACCGTGCGCCAGACTTTGCCCCGCAGACGTAAAAACGCCGCTTCGTTTTCATCTTCGAACAGGTCTGGGGTGGTGGCATACAGCCAAGACTTATCCAGATCATCACAGGACCGGGTTGATGCCGCCACACCGTTCAGCGTGGTCGGCAAACCCTTGGCGCCTAGCCAGCGTTCATTCATAGCAGGGGCATCAATCAGCCCGACAACCGGAACCTTGTTTTCGCACAATGCAATCAGTGTTCCAAACAAGGGCTTGCCCGAAACGAACGAATTGGTGCCATCGATGGGGTCTAAAACCCAGACAAATTCAGCATCGGTATTTTCGCTGCCGAATTCTTCGCCCAAAATACCGTGATCGGGAAAAGTTTGATTGATCAGTTCGCGCATCACCCGTTCGGATTCCCGGTCGGCTTCGGTCACCGGGGAACGATCGAATTTCACATCGGCGTGAATGCCCGTGCGAAAACGGGGCAGGATTTCAGAGCGAGCGGCATCCGCCAGCTGTTCGGCTAAAGCAACAAAGGGGGCAAGGTCGGTCATCAGTCGGCTTAGTCCTTTAACGTTTTTAAATATTCGATAATCGCCAAACGTTGTTTTTCGATTTTAATGCCTTTGAAGGTCATTTTTGTGTCGGGAATTACGGATCTAGGCCCGGCGATAAAACGGTTAAGTTCGTCTTCGGACCATACACCGCCCAAAAGTTTCAATTGCATTGAATAACGGTATTTTGGTGCCTGGCCCTTGGCCTTATCAACAATATTCCAAAGATTAGGCCCGGTGCGGTTAGGATGGCCCTTCGCCGATGTATGGCACCCCAAACAACGCCGCGTGAACAACGAACGTCCCGCCGATGTTGGATCAACGGCGGTGACTGCGATGCCTTGAATTTTTCGTTTTGCTTGCAACACGGGTCTGTCTTCGACAACTTCGACCGGGGCGGGGCGGGCCTGTTCTATACTTGTACTGATATCACTGAGCAGCAGAAAAAAAGTGACGAGGACGCCCGCAAAAAAGCCAGCGGCGATAATCTTTTTAAGCATGGAAAGCCTTTCGAAGCAGAGAAACCTATTTTTAGCACTTTACACGCAAAACTGCACAAAAGAACCCCCGCTCTTGAAACAAGCCTTAGACTGTGGTCTCGTACCCCTTATTCATTATGATTTTAGGGTCTATATAATAAGTATGTCTGAAAACTCACCCATCATTATCATTCCGGCACGCATGGCGTCACAACGCTTGCCCGGCAAACCTTTGGCCGATATTTGCGGCTTGCCGATGATCGTGCAAGTGCTCAAACGCGCGATGGAGGCCGATGCAGGCCCGGTCGTCGTGGCCTGTGCCGAACCCGAAATCAAGGCTTGCGTCGAGGCCCATGGCGGACAAGCGGTGTTGACGGACCCAGACCACCCGTCTGGATCTGACCGTATATTCGAAGCCCTAGAAATCGTTGATCCCCAGCAAAAGTACGATGTGGTGGTTAACCTTCAGGGCGATTTACCGACCATTGGTGCCGACGTGGTGCACGCGGTGCTTAAACCCATGAGCAATCCAGCCGTCGACATCGCCACCTTGGTTGCCCAAATCACCGATGAAGAAGAAAAAACCAACCCCAATGTGGTCAAGGCCGTGGTCGGTTTTGGCCCCGATCAAGATACCGCGCGGGCGTTATATTTCACCCGCGCAACGGCGCCGGCCAACGCCGGGCCGTTGTATCATCACATCGGTATTTATGCGTATCGCCGCGAAGCCTTAAAACATTTTGTCAGCCTGGCCCCCAGCGTGCTGGAACAACGTGAAAAACTGGAACAATTGCGGGCCCTTGAAAATGGTATGCGCATTGACGTTGCGTGCATTGACACGGTTCCGTTCGGCGTTGATACTCCCGCTGATTTAGAACGCGCCCGTGCGATTTTAGGAAACATATAAGATGCCGACCGACAACCCCATTGCTGTCACCGCCGACAATACCATTGCCTTTCAAGGCGAACACGGGGCCAATTCAGATTTGGCCTGTCGCGAAGCCTTGCCCAGCATGAAAACCATGGGCTGTTATTCCTTTGAAGACGCGTTTTCTGCGGTGCGCAGCGGCAAAGCTCGTCTCGCCATGATCCCTATCGATAATTCCGTAGCGGGTCGCGTGGCCGATATCCATCACCTTTTGCCCGGTTCGCAACTGCAAATTATTGGCGAACATTATCAACGGGTTGACCATACCTTATTGGCCTGTCCGGGCACGGACATTGGCGAATTGACCCATGTGCACAGCCACGTGCATGCCTTGAACCAATGCCGTGACTTGTTAAAAGACCTTGGCGTTCAGCCTGTGGTTCATGCCGATACCGCGGGTGCCGCGCATATGATCCGGGACTTAAAAGACCCCACCCAAGGGGCCATTGCCTCGCCCTTGGCCGGAGAAATTTATGAACTGGATGTTTTAAAGTCCAACATCGAAGACGCCGAACACAATACCACGCGGTTTTTGATTATGTCGGCGGCCTCGCAAAAAATTCGCTCTGAACGCACCAAAGGGAAAATCATCACCAGTTTTGTCTTTCGCGTCAAAAACATTCCCGCCGCCCTGTACAAAGCCTTGGGTGGATTTGCCACGAATGGCATCAACATGACCAAATTGGAAAGTTACATCGTCGGCGGAAGCTTCCACGCGGCCCAGTTTTATGCCGAAGTCGAAGGCGACCCAGCGGATCGCCCCATGGAATTGGCCTTTGATGAATTAAAGCATTTCACCCATGAAATTAAGATCATGGGCTCGTACCCAGCTGCCCCGGCACGCGATAAAATCGGTTAAATTTTAAAATAATCACAATATTTAGGGGCTAGTCGACACTTTCGCCTTGGAAGAACTCGTCCGGGCTGTTATTGTGCTGAAGATTCGTATTTTAAGGACACGTGCGTGCAGTTTAGCGATTTAATTCAGGCGGTTAAACAAAACCCAGAAGGCTTTAAAGCTTTCAAAAATAACGCTGTACGCCTGATGGGCGTGCTCGGCGTGTCTGTTTTGGTTTCGGCCTGTGCCACCGTCACTCAATCCAGCAAATCCGATGCCTATACAGAAGGCTGCATGGCGGAACGCGCCGACATCGTCGACGCCATGGATTGGGATGCCGTACAACCCAACCACATGACCATCGTTAACGGCGAAATCCGCCCTATGGTCCTGTATCTGGAAGAAAATCGTCCGTATCAGATTCAAATTCGCAACGCCGACCGCATCGATCACGATTTATGGTCACCTGAATTTTTCAAACAAGGTGCCGCCGTTCAAAGCGTCCAATTTGGCGCAAAAACCCCGACCAAGGGTTGCATAAATGGTGTTCGCATCAAGGGTCGGTCCGTTGTGACCATCCGTTTGGTCCCCGTTTGGGAAGGCCGTTATGAATTGTTCAACAGCACTTCATTCCTGCGCACACCTCTGGGCGCGGACGCGGTTGTCCACATTGTTCAGCCTCGCATTGGCATCGCCTCAAAATAACGCTGTGTTTTCAGCGCATTAGACATTCAAAAAAATAATTCTAAGGCTTTGCGTGTCTCACGTTGGCTTGATATACTCCGCGCGGGAGATCGTCGTGGACGAGGTTCTCGCGAATTCGGTCAGATCCGGAAGGAAGCAGCCGTAACGAGTTTCGCCTGGGGTCGCGTGCGATCTCCCACCTTATTCCTCTTAACCTCGGGAAGCGCGCATGTCTGAGCCTACATCTGATCAAACAGCTGCCCCTGACGAAGAGTACCGCGTTCTCGCGCGTAAATATCGCCCCACTGATTTCAGCACCCTCATCGGCCAAGACGCCCTTGTCAGAACGCTGACCAATGCCATCGAGTCGGGTCGTTTGGCCCACGCGTTTATGCTGACCGGAGTCCGCGGTGTGGGTAAAACCACCACGGCGCGCATTATTGCCCGCGCCCTGAACTGTATTGGTCCGGACGGCACGGGCAGCGAAACGGCTGAACCGTGCGGCGTCTGTGAAAACTGCACCGCCATCGCCGAAGATCGCCACGTCGACGTGATGGAAATGGATGCTGCATCGCGCACGGGTGTTGATGACATTCGCGAAATCATCGAAGGCGTGCGGTATAAATCGGTCAGTGCGCGGTATAAAATCTATATCATCGATGAAGTTCACATGCTCACCAAAAACGCCTTTAACGCGTTGCTGAAAACCTTGGAAGAGCCGCCTGAACACGTCAAATTCATCTTTGCCACCACGGAAATTCGCAAGATTCCCGTGACCGTGTTGTCCCGATGCCAGCGTTTTGATTTGCGCCGCATTGATATGAAAACCCTGTCCGCGCATTTTCACAAAATCGTCAAATCCGAAAACGCTTCGGTCACCGACGAAGCCATGACGTTGATTGCGCGCGCCGCCGATGGTTCTGTGCGTGATGGTTTATCTTTGTTGGATCAAGCCATCGCCCACACACAGGGTGAAGTCGGCGAAGACCAAGTCCGCGACATGTTGGGTTTGGCGGATCGAGCCCGCACCTTTGATTTGCTGGACGCGATTATGAAGGGCGAAGTCGAAGTCGCCCTGACCCAGTTGGCCGACCAATACGATCTGGGCGCCGATCCCGCACAGGTGTTAGAAGACATGTTGGAATTGGTGCATTGGCTGACCCGCATCAAAGTCACGCCCAAAGCTGCCGATGCCCCTGGTGTTCCCGAAATGGAACGCACGCGGGGATTGGAAATGTCCAAGGGTTTGACCATGGCGGCGCTGACCCGCGCGTGGCAAATGTTGCTCAAAGGCTTAAGCGAAGTCCGCAGCGCGCCCAGTGCGTTGCAAGGTGCTGAAATGGTTTTGGTGCGGTTGATGTATGGTTTGGAACTGCCCAGCCCTGCGGATGTACTCAAAAAATTACAAGATGCTCCTACGCCGCAAGCCCCCGCCCCATCCGGTGGCGGAGCTCCGGCACCAAGCGGTGGCGGCAGCGTAAATGCCCAAGGTTCTGGCGGCATGGCTGGCGGATCAAACGCATCCCATGGTCCGGCGATGATGGCACAACCCGCTCCGCAAGCTGAACAATCAAAACCCGACCCGCAAACCTTTGCCCAAGTTGTTGAGCTCAGCGAACAGATCGGCGAAATGATTGTGCATGCGAACTTGATATCGAACGTACACTTGGTCAGTTTCCAACCCGGCCGCATCGAATTTCGTCCCGGCGAACACGCTATGCCAGACTTGGCCGGACGTTTAACGACCTTGTTAAGGGACAACACAGACCGAAGCTGGACCGTATCGATTTCCCGCGAAGCCGGTGACTTAACGATCAACCAACAAAAAGACGCCAAAGCCGCCCAAGTCAAAAACACCGCCGCCACAGACCCCCTGGTCAGCGCCGTGCTTACAGCCTTTCCAGGTTCAACGATTACTTCGGTGAAAGATTTAGCCGACGCGGACGCAATGCCGCTTGAAGACGATACTTAGGCCTAAATTCTGGAAATTGTCGACACACCCCCTATTTATGCGCATAATACATGCACATAAATTAAGGAAGCAAATCATGCCAGCGGGGCAAGCGCTTAAAAAACCAACAAACTTATCTTTGGATCGGTCTCTGTTGATTGAAGCCAAGACTTTAAACGTGAATCTTTCCCAAGCAGCCGAAGCGGGGTTAAGGCAAGAGATTGCCAAAACCAAAACCAAACTGTGGAAAGAAAATAACGCCGCCGCATTGAACAGTTCAAACCAATGGGTTGAGGCGCATGGTCTGCCCCTTGATCGTTATCGGCAATTTTAATGGCCCGGTATGATGTCTATGCCAACCCCAATGGTTCTGGCTATTTGTTAGATGTTCAGGCCGATTTACTGGATACTTTAAATACGCGGGTCGTTGTTCCCTTGCTATTAGAAAACGAAGCCCCAAATCCAGCGGATCGCCTCAACCCCATTTTTAAGATAGAGGGAAAACAGGTCGTAATGGTCAGCCAATTCTTGGCCGCCGTCCCCGTATCAATTTTACAAAACCCGGTTACAAACATTTCAGAAAACATCACCATCACAAATGCATTGGATATGGTTTTTCAGGGGTTTTAAAGCACGTCCGTCAAACACACCAATTCGGCGCGTCCGGTTCGGGCGAAGGCGGTGATTTTTGTTCCAGCTTTAAATGTACCGGGTATGGTCGCTGTCCACAGGCCATTTTGATTGGATGTGGCGCGCAGGTTAGCCGATTGCGGCCCTGCGTCAGACGTTTGAAAATAAACGTGCACGTCCTGCAAAGCTTGTTTGGTGAGGCCCAAAATGGTGAAGCCAGAATGCGTAGATGCTATTTGTTTAATCGTAACGGTCATATGCTCTCAATACCTCTTTGTTAAGGTTTGAGACTAACCGCCTTGTATGACAATTTTATGTCAGCTTTCAACATCCCCAAAAACGCCACCGCCCCCTCGACCTACCCCCATCATTCCCGCCGCCTCTCATCCGTCATTCCCATCTGCTCACACACGTCATTCCCAACTGCTCACACCCGTCATTCCCGTCATTCCCGTCATTCCCGTCATTCCCGTCATTCCCGTCATTCCCGCGAAGGCGGGAATCCAGAGCAAATTCGCAAGGTGTTTTTTGAACCACGGAGAACACAGAGAGCACTGAGTTTAAGTAAACTTGTCACCGTAATCCGATTTCGGCGTTAGAGGGGCGAAGCGAAGCTTCAAGAAAAGCCTATCAAAGCCACCGCAATACAGCCGTCAGAAAGAGGGTCCGAATCTGGTCATGCCTGAATTTAGGGCGATGGGCAGGCGGGGAATAATTTAGTGCGCTGTCACCGTAATTCTTGATTATAGTATACTGCCACCGTAACTGTAATTTTGGGCACAAAAAATGCAAAGAACAGACTTAATTACCAGTGATTTTAAAAGTTTGGAAATTTATTTCCATAAATTATTCCAGTTTCATGGGGAAACACTAAAAGAGGAAAAAGCTTTACCAATAGTAGTTCATGATAATAATTCAGGAGTGTCAGCTAATTCCCATGGAATTTCTCAATACATCAAGCCAGGTATGGTAATCGACATTTACTGTTTTGTTGATTTTTCGCTTCGCGAAATATGTAAGGACCAGAAAGCTAGAAATACAATCGACAAAAGCTTTGGAGACTTAAAGGCGCGAAATGAACTCAGTCGTTTTAATAAATACCTTACTACCTGTGCAGGCTTAAATTTAAGTGAGGTCAAAAAAAGTTATGATCGACTACACGAACTTCGAAATATAAGAAATAAACTTATTCATGAGGGTGGGCACATTGAAGGTGATGACAAAGACAATTTTTCAAAAATAAAAGGAATAGAAGTACATTGTTCTTTAATTGTAATTACAGACGACTTTATTAGGGAACAGTTAGAGCACGCCAAAAAATATCTTTTAGCTGCTGCTAAGTAGCACCCAGTTTTCTGGATTCGTCAAGATCAGAGCAAGTGAATGGGGTCAGAGTAAATTGATTACGCTGAAAGCTCTATTCTCCTCTGTGTTCTCTGTGTCCTCTACCCCCACAGGTTTTACCTGTGGAAGGAGCGCTAGGGCGTGTGGTTCAAAACACGACGATAGCTCAGACCCTAATCAATCATAAACGAATCTATGCGACATTTTGTGCACCACGCTTTTGGCTCTGGATTCCCGTTTTCACGGGAATGACGAAGGGGGGCGGGAATGACGGGGGGCGGGTTACTCCATCATAAACGTATTACCCGAAGACACACCCCAGGCTTCCAAAAACTCACCCAAATGCGGGCGGTCTTCGCGTTCGGCTTCGATTAAAGCCACCACGTCGGCGATGGAACGATTATAACCGTCCCGCGTCATGCGGTCGCGGGTGAGCTGATATCGCAGATAAACCAAGTACGTGTTCAGCACATCGGTTTCGCAATAGTCGCGAATTTCGGCGATTTTTCCGTCATCAAACATGGGGGCGACTTGGCTACCGTCGACACCGACTTTGCCGGGGAAGCCCAGCACGGCGCAGATTTCGTTTAGCTTAAGGCCTCGAGAGGCCGCGCCAAAGTCTGTAAGCGCTTCTTGTAGGTCGCAATGGAAATCTTGGGCATAGCGGGACGTATAGTTTTCCCACTTATTGCTGATGTCGTGAAAGGCGCGGGCTTGAATGCCGTGGACCATGGCGCGATGGCGCAGGACCGGAATGTCAAAGCCGCGTCCGTTATAGCTGACCAGACGGGGGTGGCGTTGATCTAGCCATTTGAAAAATCCGGCGACCAGATCGTGTTCGGGCGAATCGGTTTTCCCCCCCGACCTTAGTTCTTTGAGATAATAATTTTCATGCCGCCCATCGCGTTCGATTTCCGCCGACAAAAAGCTTACCGCCACCACTTTATGAAAGGGCTGACGGGGAAATGAGTTTTTTCCGCCTGTAATTTCAAGGTGATAGTTGTTTAAAGCTTCGCGCCGTTCGGCCACATCGGCACTGGCGTCCAGGCCAATAAGGTTCGGCACGGCGTCGGTGTCCGGTACGGTTTCAATATCAAATACGAACAAACTTTGGTGTCCCATGGGTTGGATGTTATACACTGACGTTAAAGGAAGCTACTCTTATATAAATGACGGAGAAAACATGAAAAATTTAGGCAATATGATGAAGCAGGCTCAGCAAATGCAGAGCCGCATGACCGAAATGCAAGAAGCCATGGAAGCCCACGAAGTCGAAGGCAATTCCGGCGGCGGCATGATTAAGGTCAGCGTTTCGGGCAAACACGTCGTGCACAGTGTTTCTATCGACCCGAAACTGATTGACCCGGCTGACCCTGAAATGTTGGAAGATTTGGTGATGGCGGCGTTTAACGATGCCAAAGCCAAAATCGATGCTTACAAAGCCGAAAAAATGGCTGACGTTACGGGCGGCATGCCGTTACCCCCCGGCTTTAAGCTTCCGTTTTAAGGTAGAACTATCATGAGAGACGGTTCAGGGTTAGGGGGTCCGGGCAGCATTGATGCGTTGATCCAATTGCTGGCAAAAATGCCGGGGTTGGGGCCACGGTCTGCACGCCGCGCAGCCCTGCACCTGATCAAACGCCGGGAATCTTTGATGGAACCTTTGGCGCGCGCCATCAGCGACGCGGCCCAAAACGTCAAAACCTGTTCTGTCTGTCACAACGTGGATGTCATTGACCCGTGTCATATCTGTGCGTCGCCCAAACGCGACAAAACACAGATTTGCGTGGTCGAAGAAGTCGGCGATTTGTGGGCCATGGATAGAGTGCTGGGATTCAAGGGTGTTTTTCACGTTTTGGGCGGCACGCTTTCGGCGCTGGACGGCATTGGACCCGAAGATTTAAACATCGGAAAACTGGTTGACCGGGCGTCTCACCCCACCGTTAAAGAAGTTATCCTTGCCACCAACGCCACCGTCGATGGGCAAACCACGGCGCACTACATCGCCGAACGTATGCTCGGGGCGGATGTAAAAGTTTCCGGATTAGCGCATGGCGTTCCCATGGGCGGGGAATTGGATTACTTGGACGAAGGCACGCTTTCTGCGGCTCTTAAAGCGCGCAAGCCCCTCTAGTTAATATGTACCATTGCACGCAATAGTTCATCGTGATATACAATTACGTGTGCAACAGGGATGTCTTGGCTTTGTATCCGTTCTGAAAAGACGTCTTCTGACTTTATCTTTTTTTGACTTTATCTTTTTTGGCTTCATCCCTGATGACCACGAAAGTTGGACCTAAAGATAGACCTAATGCACAGGACGTCTACCCATCCCTATCCCTTTTTGGGTGGAAATCCTTCTCTAAGCCGCACTATCCTTTGCCCGGGGATGGTGCGGTTTTTTATTGAGCATTAAGCCTTATTCAACACCAGTAGCATCATGAACTTCACGAATAAACGCGATAACGTTGGTGATGTCTTCGTCGCTGAGTTGCGGTTGCGCGGGCATTGGCCCAAATTGCCACGCACGAGAAGGGCGACCCTCTTTCAATACGCGCCTGAAATGGAAATCGGGGAAGATTTCTTCACGATACATAGGGTGCATCAAGGGCGGCCCATTTCTGGAATTTCCGGTGGCGTCTTCGCCATGACATTCGGCGCACTGTTCATTCACAATGATGCGGCCAAGTTTGCCGCTGGTCGTCAATTCAGGGAAATGTGGCGTCGCCTTAAGGGATATCTTTTCCCGTTTCCACAGCGTGCCTGCTGTCAAAACAATGATCAGTGCCAAAAGCATAAGCATCCATTTAACCGGCGATTTTTGCACCGGAGCATCGTCATTCACGCCAATGTTTGGGTTATACTTTCTATTGTCATTTTTAGGATCGATCGTCATATACTAGGTCTCTCTATAAATTTTAAGCTTTTAAGCCTTTAAGCGGTTGGCCCGGAAATTTTATCCGAGGCTTGCGGCGGTTCTAAATCATCCGCCGGGCTTTCGTCTTGCAATTGGATGTCTTCGATGCGAGAAATATCTGACTTAATTCTACCAGATGAAGTTTGGATTTCCTCATAAGCCTTTTGGGCAGTAGCAAAGCTTCTTCCTAATTTCCCAACTCGCTCATCAAGAAGCTCGATATTACGCATCATTTTTCTAACTTCATTTTGGATAAGCCCTGCTTGCTCACGCATATTAACATCTTTGAGCAACGCTCGCATTGAATTTAAGAACGCCATTAAGGTACTAGGCGAAACAATATATACACGGTTTCGATGCGATTCTTCGACGACATTCATAAAGTTTGTATGTAGCTCTGCGTAGACGGCCTCGCTGGGCAAAAACATCAATGCTCCATCAGTGGTTTCGCCCGGCACGATATACTTTTCTGCAATGTCTTTAATGTGCTTTTTCACATCTTTGGAAAGTTGAATTGAAGCTTGATGATGTTCTGAATCATTTTTCGCATTGTTCAGTGCGCGATAGCTTTCTAATGGAAACTTTGCATCAATGGCAATAGGTCCTGGTGGATTGGGTAAGTCCAACAAGCAATCTGGTCGTTTGCCATTGCTAAGGGTTGCTTGAAACTTGTAGATGCTAGATGGAATAAAGTCCTTAATAATATTGTTAAGCTGGACTTCACCAAAGGCTCCACGGGCTTGTTTGTTTGAAAATAACGATTGAAGCCCCACCACTTGGTCCGACAAGTCTGTTAGGTTTTTTTGTGCCGTATCAATAACTGCTAAGCGTTCGTGAACCTGTTTAATCACGTCACCAGTGCTTTTGCTGTGTTCGGAAAGACCATCGCCCAACCGTTTGGTTACGGTTTCAAGGCGTTGCTCCATATTATGGCTAAGCTGGTTTTGAGCCTCACTCATGACCTGCAAACGCATAGCCAATTCGGCCTGACTTTGGGTCATTTGGCGCACCAAATCATCTTGCAAAGATGTGTCTGGCTTGCGTCCTAACACTAACCAAGCGGCAAAAGCCAAAATGAGGACRGCAAAGCCAATAATGATGATTGAAGTATCCATGGACGGGACTTTGCCTTATGAGCGAGAAAAATGCAATGTGAGTAAGTTATTGGGCCGCATCAGATTGGATGTGAGAATACTGAAGAGCAATGGCCTTAAATTCATCTTCGGTATCATCCATGGCATCAACAATATCAGGATCAAAATGTGTGCCCCGGCCTTCGCGGATGATTTGGACAGCTTTTTCATGGCTGAACGCGTCTTTGTAAACGCGTTTGGAAATCAGCGCATCATAAACATCGGCCACCGCCATCAAACGCCCCGACAGGGGAATATCATCCCCAACAAGCCCAGCTGGATAACCACTGCCATCATATTTTTCATGGTGGGTGAGGGCAATTTCGTGGGCATAGCGCAGGAACGAATCTTCGCCCAATTCCCGCTTGGCCACGTTTAAGGCTTCGGCCCCCAAACTGGCGTGGGTTTTCATGATGACAAATTCTTCGTCCGTCAGCTTGCCGGGTTTTAACAAAATCGCATCGGGAATACCAACCTTGCCAATGTCATGCAATGGTGCCGATTTAAACATCAAGGTGACAACTTCATCCGTCAGCACCTCTTTAAATTTAGGATGATTTTGTAGGTGCGCGCCCAAAACGCGGACATAGCGCTGGGTCCGTAAAATATGTTCTCCGGTTTCGTTATCGCGAATTTCGGCTAAGGTCGCCAACGACAAAATGGTCACATCGCGCGTTCTGGATAATTCTTCGGCATGGGCGCCTATGCGGTCCACCATGGTATTGGTGTGCAGCGCAATCAGGCCAAATTCATCGTTGCTGGTGACCGGCACGCGTCCGGAATAATCCCCCTTTGTTACCCGCTGCAAGAGCGAGGTTTGATTACCCAAAGTGTATTTTAAATTGATGGAATACGACCGGATGATGTTCAGCGTATGAGGCATGATGACCATCAGCACAAATACAAATTCTTTGATGATCGACACCCGCGCGTCCATCAAAGACATGGAATGGCCGACTTCGACGATCCATTCTAGATCTTTGATCACCAACAGCATAAAGATCAAAATCAGCACGCCGATGCTGATGCTGGCAAACAGCGCCACTTTTCGGGTCATGGGGAACGGGTTTTCGTCCGGTTGCAACGTGCCTTCGCCCCGTTCAACGGCGGCGGCCACCCGGCGTTCTTCGGCCAAACCTAAATCGACGGCGGCAAAAAAGCCCAACCCGGCGACGCCCACCAAAACCTTAAGACCGCTTTCCATGGGAAAACCATGATAAAGGCCATTAAAGACCATCAAGCCCACCGCCGACATCAAAAACAGCACCGATTCCAGCCCATAGGCCCGAAACACACGCGATTTCAGCGGTTGATTATCCACCACGCGCGCGCGCAAAGGGGCGCGGATCAAACCTTGCAAGCCAATCGCGATCACCACCGGAACAATCACCTGCATCGCTGGCAATCCATCCAAAAACGGGCAGACTTGAATGCCATAGATGGGTATAATCACCATGGTCGCTATATAGTGGACTAGGGCTCGCATATTCGTCTCCAAATTCACGCCATATCTTAACATATGGACATGATTTAAGGCGCGGTAAAGGCAAGTTTTCTTGACGGACGGGCCCGAGGGTCTTAAATCCATGTACAAAAGTCTATTTACACACTTTAGGATTTACGTTTTATGGCCCGTTTGCCCATCTTCATCGCCCCAGCGCCCTGTTTAAAAGTCRCTGCCGTGGCCGTTGAACAGGTCGATGCACAAATCAAACAATTGATGGAAGACATGCTCGATACCATGCATGATGCCAATGGTATCGGCTTGGCCGCCCCGCAAGTTGGCAAAAAAGTCCGCGTCTTGGTTATGGACATCGCTCAAAAAGACGAAGACCCCACACCAATTTGCATGGCCAATCCCAAAATCGTGTGGCAATCCAATGTCATCGGCACCAACGAAGAAGGCTGTTTGTCTTTGCCCGAACTGTTTGCCGATGTAAAACGCCCCGAAGCCGTGCGGGTTAAATACTTGGACCAAAATAACGCTGAACAAGAATTAGAKGCCGAAGGTTTATTGGCCACCTGTGTGCAGCACGAAATAGACCATTTAGACGGCAAACTGTTTGTCGATCACATTTCCGGCCTGAAACGCCGTATGATCATGCGAAAATTGCAAAAAGCCCGCCGCGATGAAGGGCCAACGGTGTAATCAATGTCAGATGCGAAAAAGTTGAAATTGATCTTTATGGGCACGCCGGACTTTTCCGTCCTGGCCCTGAAATCGATTTTAGACGCCGGACACCATGTGGTGTGTGTGTATTCCCAACCGCCAAGGAAATCCGGGCGCGGGCAAAAATTGACGCCCACCGCCGTGCATAATTTTGCCGCGTCCAAAGGCCTCGAAGTCCGCACCCCGGTATCGCTGAAAGACTCCGCCGAACAACAAGCCTTCGCCGACCTAAACGCCGATATTGCCGTGGTGGTGGCTTACGGCCTGATTTTACCTATTGAAGTATTAGAAGCTCCGCGTTTGGGCTGTGTGAATATTCACGCCAGCTTGCTGCCCCGTTGGCGCGGAGCCGCCCCCATTCAACGCTGCATCGAAGCCGGCGACGACATCACGGGCGTTACCACCATGCAAATGGACGCAGGCTTAGACACCGGGCCAATGTTGCTGACCGAACGTTTGCCCATTACCTATGATATGAATGCCGAAACCTTGCATGATGCCTTGGCCGACATTGGCGGGCGTTTGATTGTGGCGACCTTGGCCGGATTGGCTGCGGACAAAATTCAGGCCGACCCGCAACCCACCACGGGCATGACGTATGCCAAAAAAATTGATAAGGCCGAAACACGCATCAATTGGGACAAACCCGCCAACGACGTCGCCAACCATATTCGCGGCCTGTACCCGATGGCGTGGTTTGAATGGAACGGTCAACGCATTCGCGTTTTGGATATTGAGGTCACCACCGATACCGGGCCTCATGGTTATGCCGTGGATGACAATTTGACCATTGCGTGCAAAACTGGGGCTGTTCGTTTAACCCAATTACAACCTGCTGGAAAAAACAGCATGAATGCGCGCGCCTATATGAACGGGCGTCCCACGCCAAAAGGGTCCGAACTGATATGACCCGTTACCGCCTGACCATCGAATACGACGGCACCGCTTATGTGGGCTGGCAACGTCAAGACAATGGCTTGGGCGTTCAAGAAGTTATCGAAGACGCCATCAAGGCTTTTTCAGGTGAAGACGTTCGGGTGTTTTGTGCCGGGCGCACCGATGCAGGTGTGCATGCCAAGGCGCAAATCGCCCATTTTGATTTGGCGCGCGATGATATGAAAGCCCATACCGTTCGCGACGCCATTAATTATCACACCAAGCCCCATGCCATTTCTATTTTGGCAGCCGAGATTGTGGACGAAGATTTCCACGCGCGTTTTTCGGCAACCGAACGCGAATACCTGTACGTGATTTTAAATCGCCGTTCGCGCGCCGCATTGCAAATCGGTCAGGTGTGGTGGGTGCCCGTACCATTGGACGCCGCCGCCATGAACGAAGCAGCACAAATTTTGGTGGGCAAGCACGATTTTTCCACGTTCCGGGCGTCTTTTTGTCAGGCCGACAGCCCGGTCAAAACCTTGGACGAAATTTCCGTCACGACGATCGGCGAAGAAATCCACATCAAGGTCCGCGCCCGCTCATTTTTGCATCACCAAGTCAGAAATTTCGTCGGTAGCCTCAGTTGGATTGGCACGGGAAAATGGACCAAAGCCGATCTGCAAAAAGCCCTCGACGCCCGCGACAGAAATGCCGGAGGCCCCAAAGCCCCCTCTGACGGGTTGTACATGGTGCGGGTCGGTTACGAAGAACGCGAAGACACTTAACTCTTAAAATAATCCATTGTGCGTTGATAAATTTAACAACCGCCATGGCTAATCCGAAGAGCACCGCCGCCGTGTTCAGCAGAACACGACCTTATAAGACCTTATTGTGATTCTAAGATTTAACTTTAGGCTTTTTGACGATAGCTATTATCAAGCTGTTCACATTCCAAAGCATCACTCAACAACAAGATCAATCCATTGCGAATATCATCGCGCAATTTGTTGCAGGCTTGAACGTCTGCACTTTTGTGCAATTCGCGGCAACGATTTAACAGCAATTGAGCCTGTTCAAGCGCCCGTAAACTTAAGAGGTTTTCTCGCGTTTTGTTCAGACTGCCTTGATCTTGGGCGTATTCTTTTAACAACACGATTAATTCGCTGAACAAAAGCGCACATTCTTCGAACTGATCTTGTTGAACAGCCGCCTCAATCGCCTTGCCATAATTTTGCAAGCGTTCGCGGTCGAGGTTTAATTTAGTTTTGTCCGGCGCGCCCAAACCTTCATAGTATGGGGTTGAATCAACATCCTCATTCACATCTGTATTGTCATTTGCATTCATTAGGTGCCCGCCCTTGTTCAACGTACTGTATTAAAAAGCAAATTGTTGTATCGACAACAATTTAAACCAGCCGTTGTGTTGCCAATAATCGTACAAATACACGCAAAAGTCTATCACCCATATAGATTAGGCTTATAACGTCTGCACACTTGGCGAAATTGGCGGAACACGCTACAACAGAGCAACACTAAATTCTTCTCTATTTAAAGACTGCAGGTAACGATGAGTGACATTTCTGATTTAGCAGGCCTGATCGAAGGTTTAAACGGAGCACGGGTTTTGTGCATCGGCGACGTCATGTTGGATCGTTACGTTTCGGGATCTGTGGAACGCATTTCCCCCGAAGCCCCCATCCCGGTTCTGCGCATCGAAAAAGAACGCAGTATGTTGGGCGGCGTGGGTAACGTTGCGGCCAACATTCAGGCTTTAAACGGCGGCGGCGGGTTTATCTCTATGGTTGGCAAAGACGGTGCGGGTCGTGAAGTTGAGCATTTGTTAGAGACTTTATCCAACGTTCAGCCGAACCTTGTCACAATACCGGACCGTCCGACCACCTTAAAAACACGTTTTGTCGGCGGGGCACAACAATTGATGCGTGCCGATACAGAAAGCACCGAACCGCTGGACGATGCCGAACAACAAATCCTTCAAACCCGTGCAGCCGCCCAGATGGCGAACCACGGCGCGCTGGTGCTTTCTGATTATGGCAAGGGCGTTTTGTCGACCAGCACGTTAAAAACCATCATTGATGCGGCCAAAAAATCCAACATCCCCGTGATCGTCGATCCCAAGGGCAATGATTACACCCGCTACGCCGGGGCCAGCATCGTCACGCCAAACAAAAAAGAACTCAGCGAAGCCACCAATCTGCCCGCAGGTACCGATGACGAAGTGGTTACAGCGTGTCAAAAATTAATTGCAGAGTGTTCGTTGGGCGGCGTTTTAGCCACCCGCAGTGCGGACGGCATGACCTTGGTTTTAAAAGACCAAGCCCCCATTCACCTGACCGCCGAAGCCCGTGAAGTGTTTGACGTGTCAGGGGCCGGCGATACCGTCGTCGCCACCTTAGCCTTAGCCATCGCCAGCGGCGCCAGCTGGGTCGATGCCGCAATGTTAGCCAATACGGCAGCGGGTATTGTGGTTGGAAAATCAGGAACCGCGACGGTCAGTTCTGACGAATTATCCCATGCGTTGCACGCCCAAGATTTAGACGCCGCCGGGGCCAAGGTTGCCACATTGGATCAAGCCACCGCACAAGTCACCCAATGGCGAAATCGGGGCTATAGTGTCGGGTTCACCAACGGCTGTTTTGATCTTTTACATCCCGGTCATATTWCATTATTGAGCCAATCCAAAAAAGCCTGTGACCGTTTGGTGATTGGCCTCAATTGTGACGCCTCGGTCAAACGCTTAAAAGGCGACAGCCGCCCAGTGCAAACCGARGCSTCSCGCGCCGCCGTTTTRGGGGCCTTGGGCGCGGTTGATYTGGTGGTGATTTTTGGCGAAGAYACKCCSATCAACCTGATYGAAAMMCTRCGCCCCGATGTTTTGGTGAAGGGYGCCGATTACACCATCGACACCGTGGTCGGTGCCGACATCGTGCAAAGCTACGGCGGAAAAGTCGTGCTGGCGAAATTAGAAGACGGCCATTCCACCACAAACACCATCGAACGCTTGAGCTCTACGTAGGCTAATGCCCTTCCCCCCAAAAAGTAAATCTATGTTGGTTTTGATCACCGCTTTGGTGGCGACGGGGCCTATTTCTACGGATATGTATTTGCCGGCTCTGCCCGATATTCGCGATGCTTTTGACGTGACCACCTTGGGTGTTCAGTTGACCTTGAGCGTGTTTTTGTTTGGTTTGGCGTTTGCCCAGCTAATTTTAGGACCGCTCAGCGATAAGTTTGGCCGCCGCCCGGTTTTGTTGGGCGGATTGGCGCTTTATTTTGTGGCGAGCATTGCCTGTGCCATGGCCACCACCATCGAAATTTTGATCCTTTCCCGGTTTTTTCAAGCCGCCGGTGTATGTGCCGGGAGCGTGGTCGGACGCGCGGTGGTGCGCGACATTCAYGGCCCCGRTGAAGCCGCGCGCATGYTGGCGTATATTGCCAGCGGWATTGCCGTGGCCCCCTTGGTGGCSCCGYTRATTGGCGGKCARYTGRCYTTRGCCTTTGGKTGGCMGAGTATATTTTGGGYCATGGCGGYGATYGCYTTRRTSCTATTTTTCACCACCCATTCAGCCTTGGGCGAGACCAATCAATGGAAAAAAGCCGATGCGTTAAACCCCAAACGGTTCCTTCGCAATTATTCGACCTTAATCAAAGACGCTGAGTATCGATCTTTTGTGTTGGCGTCTGCGTTTAACTTTTCAGGACTGTTTGCGTTTATTTCCGGGGCCAGTTTTGTTTTGATCGAAGGCTTAGGTCTGGACATCGAAACCTTTGGCTTTGCCTTTGGCTTTGTGGTCATCGGTTTTATGGTGGGTGCCCAAATCAGCGCGCGCCTCACCAAACGCATCGGGCTGGAACGCATGATTGAAATCGGCGGGCGCTTGGCGATTGTCAGCGGCGCGATTGGCTTGGCTGTTCAATTTATTTTCCCGCACAGTGTGTTTTTGGTGATCATCCCCATGGCGCTTTACCTCACCAGTGTCGGTTTAATTTTACCCAATGCGACTGCCGGAGCCATCGCCCCACACCAAGACATGGCGGGCGCCGCATCGGCTTTGTTGGGATTTGTGCAAATGATGATGGCCGCTGGGGCCGGTATGATCGTCGGTAAAGTTCATGACGGCACGCCGATTCCAATGATGGCCGTGGTGGCCGCCTGTGGATTTTTGGGTTGGTTTTTCACCAAGCGCGCAAAAGCAATCGAAGCTTAATTCCCAAAAATATTATCCATAATGTTTTTGAGAATGTCCTTAGCCAGACCTTCAATCTGGTTGGCCTTTTTGGATATTTTTTGTTCAAGTTCCGTCGCTGCCGTGGGCAATTGTTGCGACGGCAAGGCGCGCGCCGTCATGTTGGCTGTGGCCTGAACCATAAAGTCTTTCCATAATCGGGCGGGCAGACTTCCCCCCGTAACGCCCTTCATCGGTGTACCAACATCGTTGCCCATCCACACGCCCGTGATCAGATTTGCCGTATAGCCAATAAACCAGCCATCCCGGTAATCTTGCGACGTTCCGGTTTTTCCCGCCGCCTGACGGTTCAAACGAGCGGCTTTTCCGGTGCCTTTTTCGCCACTGATCACGCGGGTCAGCATGGAATTCATGGCTCCTGCATAACTGGCGGGAATGACCCGGCCCGGTCCACCGCCGGACCGCACATACAAAGGTTTTCCCGCGGCATCTTGAATTTCAACAATGCCATACGGCCAAAGACCGATGCCGCCCGTGGCGAAGGCGCCGTACGCCGAAGTGAGTTCAATCAAGCTGATTTCACTCACCCCCAAAGCCAAAGACGGCTTGTCGGTGAGGTGTGCCGTGATGCCCAATTTYWKCGCCNATGGCCTGCACATTTTCACGGCCCGCGTCTTCGGATACTTTGACGGCGATGGTATTAACCGACCGCATCATGGCGTCCGACAAGGTCATTTGTCCGACGTATTCTTTTTTGAAATTTTGCGGCGACCAGTCATCAATGGTCACGGGCTCATCAATCATTTGGGTCGCGGGGGTTAATCCGGCTTCGAACCCGGCCATATAAACAATCGGTTTAAACGCCGAACCCGGTTGACGTTTGGCCTGAACGGCCCGGTTAAAGTGGCTGGTGGCGTAACTTTTACCGCCCAACATGGCCACCACCGCCCCATCTGGGGACAAGGCAACCAGTGCGAGTTCTTTGGCGTCACGTTGTTCGGCGCTGCCGCCTTTGACCATCATGCGCTTGGCCGCGGCCACGGCTTGTTTTTGCAGGCGCACATCCAAAGCCACAAACACGGTTACGTCCTGATCCAAGGTTACATAATCGCCGATTTGGTCCAAAATCCAATCGGTGTAGTGGMGGGCTTGGTAAAAGGTTTTTCCAGACTTTGCCGATTTTCTCCACGTTTTGGGCCGCACCACCGCGTCCGCGTCGGCTTTCGAAAAATACCCCGCCCGGACCATATTGCCCAAGACGACTTCGGTCCGTTTTTTGGCCAAGTCTAAATTTCGAAACGGATTGTATTTGTTGGGACCTTTTAACATGCCCGCCAACATGGCCGCGTGATAATCGCTGAGATCACGAGCCGCAACGCCAAAATAATACCGCGCCGCCGCGTCAACGCCATATACGCTTTGTCCAAAATAAACGCGGTTCATATAAATGGTGAGGATTTCGTCTTTGGTGAATTTTGCTTCCAACCACAACGACAACAACACTTCTTGAAATTTCCGGCGAAAGGTTCGTTCGGATTTCAAAAACAGGTTTTTGGCAGCCTGTTGGGTCAGCGTTGATCCGCCTTGGCGAATGCCCCCGGCCCGCACGTTGACCCACATGGCGCGGGCAATGCCAATGAGATCGATGCCAAAGTGATCGTAAAAGCGGCGGTCTTCGGTGGCTAAGATCGCTTGCGGCAACATCAAGGGCACGTCATCCATACGCACCGCCTGACCATACTTATCGCCGCGCCGGGTCAGTTCATATCCGTCTTGGGTCAGCACCCGCACAATCGGTTTGCGCGACACCTGAATGGCCTCTTCGACATCGGGCAGATCCCACGCGATATAAACAACGCCAACACCAACAACGATCAAGCCCCACACGCTGGCCACACCCAGCCAATACACAATGCGTTTCCAACGTTTTTGCGGTGTGGGTGATGGCTGTTTTCCGCCCCCCTGTGCAGGTTTGTCAGAAAACGAAGCATCTTTGACAGACGGACGAGGCTTGGCGAGTTTCATAACGGTTTCAGACCCAATATATTAACGAACGACATCATTTTAGGTGCTTAAGAATCGCCGATCAAGGCCTTGAAGCACAAGGCACGTCAGCTTCCCCGATTCCCAAGCTTTTGTATCAATGCCAATACGGTTCGACAATTCAACAGGCGCTTTGTTTGGAGAATGCCCATGCACAACCATATGCTCATGATCTTGCTTAAAGTTTAAAAAAGCCGCCCTGATCCACAATAAATCATCGGGGTCTTGATCCGCCCATGCCACGCCCGGCCGCACACCCGCATGAACAAAGCCATAATCGCCAAGCACCACGCCAAATTTCAGTTTCCTGAGCACCTTGCGATGGGATTTGGGCAAGGCTTTTAAAAAGGCCGGACGCAGGTCCTTTAGGTTCTGTTTCGGGTCAAGGCCATAACTGGATACGGTTTGATCCCCGCCATTGACCAGCCATGTGGCCGGACCTTTTTCGGCCAAAAAGCTCAACATGGTTTCTTCGTGATTGCCTTTTAAAAGGTGCACGTCGAAATCTTTTAAAATCTTGCCTTTTTGCACCTCGGCCAAGCGATCCAGCACGCCTCGGCTGTCTGGACCCCGGTCAATATAATCCCCCAACATCACCAAGATTTTGTGGTGTTGCGTACATTTTTGCGCCTCAACCCGAATCTTTTGCAAAATTTGGTTCAAAAGATCAAGCCGCCCATGCACGTCGCCAATGGCAAAAATGCACGTATTTTCAGGTGTTTTGGGGTATTCTTTGCTCATAACGACTCTCAACTGTAACAGAACAGGCCCATCGTGTGTAAATCACTCAATAGGTAGTTGTCTATTAACCACTTACCCGTACGATAGCKCAGGAACAGTATTKGGGAATAAAGTATCGGCATGGCTGATTCAGCAACAWCATACGGCGGGGGYRGCWCAACACGCAAMAGYCAGGAAAAACGGCTGTTGGATACYMTTGCMCGTTTGCGKTCCAACAATKCCGGAATTTATGCCGTGCATTTGTACCTGTCTGAACTGCCCGCCAGTCACAAACAACCGCACTTTATCCGTATGGTCAGCCGCACCTTGGAAAGCCTCGCCACCAAACAAGAAGTTGATATTTATAACCTGGGCAATTTAGATGTTGTCTTGATTTGTCGCAACACCCCCATCGACGAAGTGGACGATGCGGTTTTTCAGGTCCGCACTATTTTTCACGAAGATCAAATCACGCAAACCGAAGACGGTTCTGCGGAAGACCGATTTTCGACGTGGTACGATCTCAGCCAGTCCACCGATTTTAAGGATTTCGAAGAAGCCATAAAATCCATTGAACATGTCGTTGAAGACATCGAAAAAAAGCACAACGAAGGCTCATCCACAGGGCGTGCCGCTACGTCTATGGATGGAAATCCGTTAACCCCCGATATCTTGCAAAGCATCAAACAAAAGCTTTTGGAAGTCCGCATCGGCGATTTGGTGCACCGCCAACCCGCGATCAAAGTGGGCACAGGTAAAAAACAAGAACTGGCCTTTCGCGAACATTACATTGCGATGGCCGAATTGCGCAAACGCATCGCGCCTAAAATTAACATCTTTTCCAGCCATTGGTTATTTCAATATTTGTCGGAAACCATTGATGCTCGGGTGCTGGAAGTTCTGTCCAGAATTGATTACGAAAATACGACGTATCCGGTCAGCGTTAACTTAAATGTCGCCACCATCATGTCGCGCCCATTTCAAAATTTTGATGCCATTGTTGGGGAACATACGGACAAAGTTATCGTCGAAATTCAGATGATCGATATCTTTGCCAATATGGGAAATTACATCAAGGCCCGTGACTGGCTTCAAAATCGCGGCTATCGGGTATTGGTGGATGGATTGAACCCGTTGACGTTGGATTTCTTTAACCCCAAATCCTTAAAGGCCGATTACGTCAAAATGAATTGGGGCCCCGAAGTCCAAGGCGGCGTTGGCCATGAACAAACCCAACGCATTAAATCGGTGGTTGGCAGCATGAAATTGGGCACGATGGTGCTTTCGCGTGTGGATTCCGAAGAAGGCGTCAGTTGGGGTCTCAGCCTTGGCATTATCTGTTATCAAGGCCACTTTATTGATAAAGTGGTTGCGGCTATGGCGGCTAAGGGGGCTTTGAAATGATTTTGATGACCCAATCTGAACGGGAAAAAGGCGGGCTTTATTTTGGCTAAGCAATCTTCTTCCACGTCTCATATGCACCGCCGCACCCAAGAACAATTGTTGTTGGAATATCTGCGCCGTTTGGAAAATCGCCGCGAAGGCCGCAAGGCCGTGCGCATTAATCTGTCCAGCCTGATGCCCGCTAATCGCCGCGAACACCACATCCGCGCCGCCACCAACAGTTTTGAAAGCATCGTCAGTGATTTGATGGGGCAATTGTTCCAGTTGCAAAATTTGGACATCTTTGTCGTCTATAAAAGCGAAGCCCATGCCCGCGTTGAAGAYACSGTGCAAAARGTCAAATTCCTSTTTTCCGATGATCCGCTTTTTGACAAAGACAACAAATCAGGTAAAGAATTTCTCACCTGGTTTGATGTGGAAAGCCAATATGATGAATTGCTGAGCATGGCTCAAGGCATGGGCGATGACAACCGCCCGTCCAGATCCTCGAGTTCCAGGTCAAACGTGCGAGAATCTTTAAAGGCCCGCCAAGAACACGGCGACCCGCTTAATCCTGAAATTTTATCGCGCGCCGTTAAGGCCCTGTACCGCACGGAYTTAACCAGTTTGGTGCGCCGCCAGTTTGTCTGTGTGGTGAATAAAAAACTGGTGCCCCAACCGCTGTTTTCCGAACTGTTTATTTCGATCGCTGATTTGCGTGAAACCATGATGCCGGGCATCAACTTAACCGCAAATCGYTGGTTGTTTCAGTATTTGACGGAAAGCTTGGACAAATGTGTGCTGTCTTTGTTGGCCAAGGCCGATACCTTTATGATGACCGGMGACATYAGTTTTAACGTCAAYGTTTCMACCCTGATGAGCCCYGATTTCATCGCCTTTGACGAAGGCATGTCGGCSGCWCGRCGRGGRTCAATGGTTTTRGAACTGCAAAAAGTYGATATYTTTGCCGACTATGGATCGTTCCTGTTTGCCCAYGAATTTTGCCGTGAAAAAGGCTAYCGCATYTGTYTGGATGGCCTRACKTAYGAAGAYYTGWTGATGATYGACCGGGACCGTTTGGGCGTGGATTACGTCAAGATGATGTGGAGCCCCGAGCTCATCGATGGCGGAGAAGACGTTAAACAAAGCCTCAAAGAGATTGTAAAGAACGCCGGATCAAAACGTATTATTTTGTCCCGCTGTGATGATCGCGAAGCCATCGATTTTGGCCGATCCATCGGCATTCGCCTGTTCCAAGGCCATTACGTTGAACACCTCATCGCCGAAGACGAACGCCGCCGCCAGTTGTTAAAACTGAAACACCGTATCGAACGGGGCTAAGGATCGAACGGAGCCAAAGGCCAGCTAGCTTTTGCCGCTGACCCCCGCTTGTTCGAACGTGGCCATATCGTTGTGACAGGCCACAGCAGCCTTGACGATTCCCACCGATAAAACAGCCCCGGTGGCTTCACCCAAACACATGTTCTGATCCAACACGGCAACCTTGCCCAATTTTTCCAGCAACAATTTATGGCCGGGCTCAAGCGATACATGGCCAACTTTGCAATGGTCCAGATGACGTTTGCTCATGGCGGCCAACGGAGCCACGGCGGCGGTGGAAACAAAACCATCCAACATCACGGGAACTTTTTGGATGCGCGCGCCAATAACGGCGCCAACAATCGCGGCCATTTCGCGGCCACCCAAATGTTGCAATACATCCAACCCATCGTGCATGTTGGCCTTGTGAATACCCACGGCCTTGCTGATCACTTCGGCTTTATGGTTCATGCCAGCCTGATCCAACCCTGTGCCCGGTCCGGTCCATGATGTTGAATGTCCGCCAAACAAAGCCAAGCAAATTGCCGAGGCCGATGTGGTATTGCCGATGCCCATTTCGCCCAAGCACGCCAAATCCGAGCTATCGTCGATGACGTTCATGCCAAAAGAAATGGCTTCGGCACATTCGTTGTCGGTCATTGCGGGTTTGACGGTGAAATCATTTGTTGGATTGTCCAAATCCATGCTTTCCACGCACAAACCAACGCCCATGGCATCGCAAATCTGATTGATCGCGGCTCCACCGTTTTCGAAGTTTTTAACCATTTGCTTGGTCACATCTTGGGGAAAGGCCGATACGCCTTGTTTAACCACACCGTGGTTTCCGGCAAACACATGAGCATTCGGACGGGTCATGCGGGGGGGATAACGCCCTTGCCAAACGGCGGTCCATGCGGCCAATTGTTCCAAACGTCCTAATGAGCCTTGCGGTTTGGTCAATTGCGGTTCGCGTTCTTTCGCTGATTTAGCGGATTCCATATCTGGTCCCGGCAAATCACCCAAAATTTGGCGCACGTCATCAAGGCAAGTGATATTAGGCAATTTGGTCATTGTTATGGACTCGCACAATATTTAAAATGGCCCTAACATAAGCGCACTCGGCCC
>NVTL01000102.1 GCA_002401565.1 Rhodospirillaceae bacterium | reverse complement strand
AAAACGACAAAACCGCCGTTTCACAAGGAAACGGCGGTAGGGTCTTGATGGTTGCGGGAGTAGGATTTGAACCTACGACCTTCAGGTTATGAGTTTGTTTTATTATAATTGTCAGGAGATAGCTGGAGTTAGCTGGAGTTGCTAATTCTTTGTTTTAAAAGCATTTACTTTATCAGTTAGAAGTCATAAGATAGCTGGAGATAGCCTGAATTGCTATCCAGAAAATTCCGAATGAATTCCGAAACGGTGAACCTGATGCCCAGACTGACAATCCGCTACATAGATACCCTAACGCCAACCGATAAAGAATACTTCGTTTGGGACGACCAAATCAAAGGATTTGGCATTCGGATTTATCCCAGTGGCGGCAAACGCTATGTGGCTCAAACGTTCCGACTGGGCAAAACCACCCGTGTACAAATTGGCAAGCATGGCACCCTGCCCCTTGAGGAAGCCAAAAAACGTGCTCGTAAGATTATCACTGATATTGATGATGGCAAAAACCCCAATGAGGATAAAGAGAATGCCCGGCGGTCACCGACCGTTGCTCAACTTGCGGAACGTTTTTTAAATGAATATGTTCCGTCCCATTGCAAGCCCCGCACACAGGTTGAATACACACACGCTTTGAACCGTTATATCCTCCCTGCCATTGGCAAAACCAAAGTTCAAAAGCTGACCCGTGATAATGTTTCAGACCTTCACCACGCCATGCGCAAAACGCCCTATCAGGCCAATCGCACACTTGGTGTGCTTTCCAAGATGCTGAACCAGGCCGAAGTTTGGGGATATCGCCCTGACCGCACCAATCCATCTTATCATGTCAAAAAATACAAGGAACAAAAACGGGAGCGTTATCTCGTACCGCAAGAACTTATTTGTCTGCGCAAGATTTTCGATGAGGAAGAAAAGTTTGCCCCCTCAGCAACAAATGCCTTTCGCTTGCTGGTCTTCACCGGAGCCCGTCTTTCAGAAATCCAAACCCTAAAATGGGAATACATCCAAGGTGATCGTATTCTTCTGCCAGATTCCAAAACCGGGGCCAAAGTGTTGCACATTGGCAAAGCCGCCCTTGGCATTCTCGGGAACATTAAACGCATTGAAGGCAACCCGTATGTCATTACCGGCAAACAAGACGGAGCCTTTTTGACCGATCTGCAAAAACCATGGCGGCGCATTCGCAAGCTAACAACGGTTCTATACTGGCATGACTATTGTGACGCTATCCGTCCTCTGGTCGAAAAACTGACAGACGCTTATGGAAACCGTCCGTCCTGGCTAGAGTGTCAAAAAGTTGCCGAACAAGACAACCTACAACTCCCCACCGGATTATGTGATGTGCGCATTCACGACCTGCGCCACACTTTTGCATCCGGGGCCGTGATGATGGGCGAAAGCCTGCCGATGATCGGCAAACTTCTTGGTCACACCCAAACGCAAACCACCGCCCGTTATGCCCACTTGGCTGATGATCCGCTACGTTCTGCCGTGCAGAGGATTGATGCTATGTTGGAAAAGACGATGATGGGGGAATGAACTCACCATTTATCTAAACTTTGACGTATTTCACCTATAACGTCTTCAAAGTCAGGTTGACCGCTGTAATAGAGAGCCTCTTTACCCTCATATTCTTTTTTGAACACCTTAAAATCTTCAGGGTCACTCAGCAAGAACGCTTGATTATCAGTCATTGGAATTACGAAATCCACACCTGGGAAACGCTTCTTTTTATGCACAAAAAAATCGTCTGAACCGATAAAATCCTGCACTTTTTTATCCTGTAAAAGGCAATATACGTCATAATAGTGACGCATAAAATTTTCAGGAAATGCGCTTCCCGCTTTGTAATTGCGAAATTTTGTCGTGATGGTCTGGAGTTTCTCAACAAAAGTGTAGCCAGGCTCATAACACGGAACCCCTTTCGCCCGATTATCAACAACATCCACACCAGCTGAATTTGCGTAATCATAGGCCCACGAACTTATATCAATGGGAGCATTTGGAGCAATATCATCAAACCCGAGTTCTAGCAGAACACCCTCTTTTGCAGCGGTGCCACCAATTTCAAAATGAGTTTCGTAAGCCAAGCGAACACCTCCACTTCGATAGCGGTATTCATCATCAAAGGCAGCATCTCGTGATGCTTTGATATCGGGAATTGAAATTTCTTCAGCCAAAGAATCGTAGTAGGCTTTTCGTGCCTCAATATGCTTAGCCTTTGTGTGGTTCTTGCCTGTTTTAAGATCAAGTTCCTCTGGCGGCATAATATGAATATCAATATCTTCGGAAAACCGATGAATAATCTTGTAGCCTTTGGACAGCGAAGTGCCGCCCTTGAGCTGAAAATCATAGCCAGCTTGTTGCAAACCAAACAGGCAATGCATGATCCAGTAATCTTTTTCAGCCAAGTACGGGTCAATCTCCAACTGACCCGCCACGATGCGAATCAACTCTTTGAATTCAGGGTGATGATGCAGAAATTTCTTATCCGACATTGGCAAACTTTTCATCGCTTAAAAGTCCATCAAAGAACTTCTGAGTTCTAACTTTTCCATACGCCTTTACGGTTTTCATAACCTTAAGAGCATTCATAGAAAATATTTTGTGCATCACAAGATTTTTCAACTTGTCCTTATTTTCCGCCAACAAATCCAAGTTATTCACGAGGTCAACTAGCATGAATTCTTCAGTCATTTTTTTTGGGAATTTTCTATTTTTTAGAAAATAGTACCGTTGACCATTTAATTTCATGCGCCCATCGCGCTTATGATTATAAACAAGCTTTTCATTGTAAAGCTGTGTCGTTCCAACACCCATAGCATTGTAGGAATTCAATGAGACGATCAGAAAATCCGTGTCTTTCAAAAAAGCCTCAACCAATTTGTTTTCATCAGGAGGTACATTACCAAAAGTAGATTTTTGCGGACGGTAATAAACACCCACCTTCAATTTTTGCAACTCACCCAATTCGACAAGCTGCTTTAGATGACGATCAACGGCATTAGAAAAGCCGACAAGCTGTGCTCGGCGATAAACCTGACCGGGCCTTAAATGTTGTCTTAACTTATCGAGCGCATTCATTTTCAAAATCCTTTGTACATAATACACAATAATGCATTCGATAGTTTTCGTCAATATATTAGACTAAAGTTCATGCACAAGTGGGAGACAAGCTACAAAAGTTATCTTCTTCGTAACACTTCCCGGAATAGTATTTTCCCCATGCACAACAACACGGGAACATAAATGATGAAGACGATTGCAAACATTCAAAATATCGCTTGGGAATTTTTAAAGCTAAATCCAGAATACAAAGCTGATTATAGATCGAATGCATCCCGTTCAAAGCGCATAAACACCCCCGCATCTCTCACAATTCACAAACAATCATCATCAGATTTATCAGCCCTTAAATGGGGTCTTTTTGCTTACAGATGCCCATCCAGATTAACGTCCCCATTCTGGTCAATAGCACCGACACTTGAGGCTGAAATCTCTTCGCACGGCACCCCGGCCCTGCTCCCCATGTTGCACAATGTAGGATCCACGGCTTCCGGGCTTTTATTGCTTAACGGTGATCTTCTTTTAAAAATTGAGAATCCCATTTCTGCCATCCAAGTCCGTATTAAAGACGGACTTGGATTTAACGACACATCAAGCCTGGTTCTTCGTCTCCCCTTAAATGACAAATTACCGTCACAGCTTTTGCATGGCTTAGAACTTTTTAATGCCGTCACAGGTCAACAGGCCAAAAAAATCGCACATGCGACAAAACGGATTATGACGAACTTCTTGTTATCCTTAAACATTTCCTTGCGGGCCTTAACCATCGCCAGATAGCTGCAAGCCTCTACGGTCCTGTGAAAACCGATGCCGAGTGGTACAACGGTAGTGTTTGCCGGAGCAGAGTGCGGCGACGTCTAAAAAAAACTTTGCACCTCATGAATGGCGGATATCGTGGCTTTTTTGACCTCTAATGCYCAAAAATGATACCTCCTGGGCGGTCGTTTTCGCACAGTGCAATTTCGACCATTACGGCGAGGTGAGAAAAATGCTTGAGTAGCTCCAGCACAAATGGAGGTCTAAAAACATGACACATAAAACAGAACAAAATTATCTCAACACCAAACATGCCGCTGATTATTTAAGTATTAGCCCGAGCACACTGAACCGATTGCGCGTTACGGGCAAAGGCCCACGATATGCCAAAGCCTGTCGCCGGGTCATATATGAATCCGTTGATCTTGATGCATGGGTCRAGGCTCGCAAACGCAATTTCACAAGAGAGGAGGATGATTCTTGATCTGATTTACAGGTTAGATAGACAAGTTGTTCATGATATGCCATTTTAATTGGATGGAAACGGATGGATAAATGGATTGTATACTCAACGCATCATCGCTAAAGATCACAAATGAGATACTTAAGCTCATCTCAGAGATTGATGAATTCAAGGGAACCTGGCGGGCTATAGGACGTATTGCGCCGGAACGGCTATCAAGTTTGCGTCATGTCGCGACCATTGAAAGCATCGGCTCATCCACCCGTATTGAAGGGGTAAAGCTCAGCAATCTTGAAATTGAGCAGCTTCTCTCTAACATCAAGATTAAATCCTTTGCAACGCGTGATGAACAAGAGGTTGCCGGTTATGCCGACACCATGGAAACCGTGTTTGCAAATTGGGCAGAAATTGGCTTCACAGAAAACCACATCAAGCAATTGCACCGTGATCTTCTTAAATATTCCACCAAAGATGAACGTCACCGTGGGGAATACAAAGTTCTGCCCAACCACGTCGAGGCCTTTGATGCTGACGGCAAAAGCCTTGGCGTTATCTTTAAAACGGCCCCGGCGTTTGATACACCTAGACTTATGAATGAACTGATCGATTGGACGCGTGAAAATTTAGATCAAAGTGAACTGCACCCCCTTTYGGTCATTTCGGTCTTCGTCGTGGTCTTTTTGGAAATCCATCCATTCCAAGATGGCAATGGTCGGTTATCCAGAATTCTAACGACCTTGTTGTTGTTGCAAGCTGGTTACGCTTACGTGCCCTATGGCTCGTTGGAAAGCGTCGTTGAAACAACAAAAGACGCCTATTACCTAGCCTTGCGCCAAACCCAAGGGACGATCCGCACTGCTCTTCCAGATTGGCAACCTTGGATCATCTACTTTCTAAAAACGCTACAAAGCCAAAAACAACATCTGGCACATAAGATTAAACGCGAGCAACTTATCCTTGGCGAACTCCCCGAACTTTCTGTACAAATCATGGAAATTGCCCGCGAACATGGACGCGTGACCGTTAGTGATGCGGCCAAAGCCACAGGGACAAGCCGCAACACCATCAAGGGGCATTTTAAAACCCTCACCAAAAACAATCACCTCACACAACACGGTGCTGGTCGTGGGACGTGGTATGCTCTTGTTTAGAGATGTATCAACACCAATAACAAAAAACCAGCCACGGTTTGCCATGGCTGGTTTTTTAAATCTGTAAGCTAGCCAATGAATTATGGGTTTACAGAATCCTTCAACCCCTTGCCCGCTTTGAACTTCGGCTGCTTGGATGCGGCGATCTGGATCGTCGCTCCCGTTTGAGGGTTACGTCCTTGGCGCGCCGCACGGTTGGCAACGCTAAAACTGCCGAACCCGGTAAGACGAACTTCGCCTCCACTCACAAGAGCATCCGTAATGGCATCAAAAACGGCGTTGGTTGCGTTGGTTGCATCGGCTTTCGAAACACCGCTATTTGTGGCCACGGCATCAATCAAATCATTCTTATTCATTCAGTCCCCACTTGGTTAAGATTGCATTCAATATTGCATCAAAATTAGAGCTTAAATCTAAACTTTAAAAATTTTCTCTCTGCTAAAGCCGGGATGATACGAAGCAAATGATCCCAATTCAATCATTTATGACATTTTTTTGAAAAAATAATTTCGATAATATTTTAGCCTAAAAACGCTCCAGCCATCAAAAGATACCATAGCCCCTTTAAGCCTTATTCTGATTGATTTTTTTGCTAAATCAAAGCCAAATATTTCTCATAAAATACCATAAATATTGCCCATAAATTTAACAATATAAGCATATTTCAGAAAAATATTTGTTCACGTTGTCAGGAGATAGCTGGAGTTGTCTAGAGATAGCTGGAGTTAGCTGGAGATAGCTGGAGTTGTCATAAGTTACTGTTTTTGCAGTATTTTTCAAGTTGACTCTTTGTGAGTTTTATCCTTTCCTTCTGTCATCACGACGAACAAGGAAAGAAAACAACGATGTCACACCACCACACCACACACACAGGAAAGATTAAAAAATCCAGCCCCACAAGACGGGCTGCCTGGGGTCGTGGAAAGTTTGAAGTGGTCGTGTTGAAGAACGATATTTTGGCACTGATTCAACGTGATTTTAGCAAAGCAGAAATCTTCAAAAAATTTCAAAATGAGGGAAAACTCACCCTTAAATATTCCGCCTTTGCCGGACACGTCGCCAGATTCCAAAAAGAAGAAAAGGAATCTTCATGAAACAGGTTCACATGATCCTTCAAAGCTGTGATGGCATCGGCAAAAGCTTTATCGCTTTTTTGCTTGCCCAACATTTTATGGAACAGAATAAAACACCTGTCTGCATCGATACGGATACGGTTCATCAAACCTTTTTCAGCTTCGAGGCTTTCGAGGCTTTCGAAGCCTGCGAGGCCTGCGAGGCTTTTCAGGCCAAACCATTTAAAATCATCGAAGATGACAACCTCAACATTCAAGCCTTTGAAAATCTAACGCGCAACATTGAAGCCGCTGATGATGAAAGTATTTTCATCATTGATCATGGGGCTGATGCGTTTGTGGCAATCACCGCCTGGATGTTGGAACAAAAAACGGCTGAGCAGTTTCAAGATAACAATACGGGACTTTTCATTCATGCCGTCATAGCCAGTGGTCCGGCTCTTGAACAGACCATGGCTGGTCTTGAAAACATGCTTGATCATTTTCCCAACGTTACCTTTGTCGTTTGGCTGAACCCATATTTTGGCAAGGTTGAACAAGCAAGCCCCGCGTTTGAAAATACAGGCCTGTATAAACATCACCAACAGAAAATCCATGCCCTGGTGAACATTCCAGCCCTTCCCCCGACAACCTTTGGCGCAAATTTATGCCAAATGCTTGAGGCCAAGCAAACCTTTATTGAAGCCCGGCATAATCCAGACTTTTCAATTTTTACCCGCCAACGCCTGGTCATGATTTGGCGTGATCTAAACACTCAAATCACTCAAGCAAATTTGTGAGGGCAACATGAACACATCACCAGAGGCAAAAACACCAGACACGCCCACCCTCAACACCCTTGAGGATATGCGCATGCATTTAGAAGACATCCATGAAACGCCACTTGCGCCGAACGATCCGATTCTCATGGCGTACACCCTCTATCGCGCTTCTCTCAATGATTATGAGGGCATGCTTAAACGTCATCATAAGGCCATCACGTTGGTCATGAACACAGCGGTCGAAGGCCTCAGCCATGATGATATTTCTAAAAATTTGCTTGCGCAAAACCAGATACTTAAGCGCACCCAAGACATTTATGACCGTCAATACAAGCGGGCAAAAATTCTCTCAATCCTCAACTTGAGCATCTTTTGCATCTTCGCTCTCGTTCTCATTTACCTGTTTATCCAATAGGAGACCTCCCCCATGAAGACCATAAGCTCTTCCCCTATTCTTGTCGCAAGCCTCATGGTTGCGTTTGCCATACTTCTTCCTAATGTGGCTCTGGCTCAAGCCACGGGCGACGCCTGGGTTAAACCCGCCACGGGCCTGATCGATTCCTTGCGTGTGGGCATGGTGCAAATCGGTGCCGCCGTTGTTGCCGTCGGCATCATTGGTGTTGGCATTTGGGCAGGCCTGAG
>NVTL01000101.1 GCA_002401565.1 Rhodospirillaceae bacterium | reverse complement strand
TGCTTAAGCCGGGTTGGTTTGGCACGGCGCGCCGGGGTATTGACGCAGGGCTATGAAAAAGTCCGCGCGGCCTTGAAAAACAACCCAAACGGGGTGTTGCTCCAAGCGAGCGACGGATCCTCGGATGGGCGAGAAAAAATTACGCGTTTGGCCCCCGACGTTTCGGTGGTCACGTTGTTTACGGCCGAAGAACTAGGCCACGCCATTGGCCGCGATAATGCGGTGCATGCCCTGATTGGGGCCGGCAAAATGGCAAAAGCATTTTTAGGTGATGCCCGCAAGTTGGCGGGGGTCACGAACCAACCGTTGAATGGCATATTGCCGGATGCGAGCGGACAGATTGAGTAAGGCAAAGAGCGAAAAGATATGACTGATACCAAAGACACAGATAAAAAGCCGTTGCGTCTTAAACGCCCCGGCACGCTTGAGCTGAACAAAACTGTTGATGCCGGAACGGTAAAACAGAGCTTTTCCCATGGCCGTTCTAAATTGGTGGTGGTCGAAAAGAAGAAAAAGCGGAACTTCGCTCAGAACGCCAGCGGCAAGATGGCCGAAGTCAGCTCGAATGAAAAATCAGAAAGCGCATTCAAAGTTGCGGCACCGGTCTTTTCACCGAAAGATGACAAGCTGACCGACAGCGAACGTCAAGTCCGCGCCAAGGTTTTGGAAGATGCCAAAATCCGCAAGGTCGAAGACGACAAGCGCAAAGTCGAAGACGATAAAGTCGCTCAAGTTCAAGCCGATGAAGCCGCTGCTGAAGTCGCCACTGAAGTTGCCGCCACCGCCGCCGCTGAAAAAGCTGCTGCTGAGGCTGTCGCCGCTGAAAAAGCCGCCGAAGAAGCCGCCGCCGCCGCATCTGCAGAGCCCGCCCCTGCTCCTGTGGCTTCCAAAGCGCCGTTACCGACTTTTGAATTGCCTAAAACGGGCCTAAAACGAATTGCGCATCCAAATGCAGAGGTTGCCGCTGCGAATGCGGCTGCTAAAGCTGCGGCCGAGGCCGCTTCTAATTCTTCTGCTAAAGCAAGTGCCAGTGCGAATGCCGCTGCCAATGCCGCCGCTCAACCCGATCCTGAACGGGCGCGCGAAGATGCGAAAAAATCTAAAAAACCTAAGAAAACAAAGGGTGGCGAAAAAGCTCAACCCGCACGTCCGACCCGTGGCGATAAACGTCGCCGGGGTGGCAAACTGACCATTTCATCGGCGCTGACCGGAAATGACGAACGTCAACGGTCCTTGGCGTCGGTCAAACGCAAACGTGAAAAAGAAAAACAACAACAACAACAAGCACGTGCGTCTGGCCAAAAGATCGTTCGCGAAGTCGTGGTTCCCGAAACCATCACCGTTAAAGAATTGGCCAATCGCATGGCCGAACGCGGTGTGGATGTTATTCGTGAATTGATGAAAATGGGCGTCATGGCGACGGTTAACCAAGTCATCGATGCCGATACCGCCGAACTGGTTGTCACCGAATTTGGCCACAACATTCAACGTGTGTCTGATGCCGACGTGGAAACCAGCTTGGTTTCCGAAATCGATGCAGACGAAGATCTTCAATCGCGTCCCCCTGTGGTCACCGTGATGGGTCACGTTGACCACGGTAAAACATCGCTGTTGGATGCTTTGCGCACCACTGATGTTGCCGAAGGCGAAGCCGGCGGCATCACCCAGCACATCGGGGCTTATCAGGTGACTATGGATACAGGTGATAAAATCACCTTTGTCGATACACCGGGTCACGCGGCGTTTACCGACATGCGGGCGCGTGGCGCAAAAGTCACCGACATTGTGATTTTGGTGGTGGCTGCTGACGATAGCGTCATGCCGCAAACCATCGAAGCCATTCACCATGCCAAAGCGGCCGATGTGCCGATCATTGTTGCCATCAACAAATGTGACAAGCCTGCGGCAGATCCTAACAAAGTACGTACTGAATTATTGCAACATGACATCGTGGTCGAAGAAATGGGCGGCGATGTTTTGGCTGTTGAAGTTTCGGCTAAGGCGCGCACCGGCTTGGACAAGCTGGAAGAGGCGATCTTGTTGCAATCTGAAATCTTGGACTTAAAAGCCAATCCAAAAGCACCGGCTTCCGGTGTGATCATCGAAGCCAAAATGGAACAGGGTCGCGGTTCCGTTGCGACCACCTTGGTTCAACGCGGTACATTGCGCAAAGGCGATATCTTTGTTGCCGGTTCCGAATGGGGCCGTGTTCGGGTCTTGATTGATGATCATGGTACGCAGATCGATGAAGCCATTCCGGGCATGCCCATCGAAGTTTTGGGCTTGAGCGGCACCCCAGACGCGGGTGATGAAGTTGTGGTGGTTGCAGACGAAGCCAAGGCTCGTGAAATCACCGAATATCGTAAACGCAAAAAACGCGACTTGGCGTCGGCGTCTATGAGCCGTGGCACCCTTGAACAGATGTTCGAAAAAATCAAAGAAGGTGTGGCCGAAGAATTACCTGTGGTTCTTAAAACAGATGTTCACGGCTCGCTTGAAGCCATCAGCGCTGCTCTGAATAAAATGGGCACCGACGAAGTTAAGGCCCGTGTTCTGCACGGCGCGGTTGGCGGTATTAACGAATCTGACGTGGTCTTGGCGCGGGCGTCCGGTGGCTTTATCATCGGCTTTAACGTGCGGGCAAATGCTCAGGCGCGTGAGCTTGCCAAACGCGACGGCGTTGATATCCGTTATTATTCCATCATCTATGATGTAACCGACGATATGCGCAACGCTTTGTCGGGCATGTTGGCGCCAACCCTCAAAGAAGAGTTCTTGGGCTACGCCGAAATTCGCGAAGTCTTCAACGTGTCCAAAGTGGGCAAGGTTGCGGGTTGCATGATTACATCGGGTTTGGTCAAACGTGGATCAAAAGTACGCTTGTTGCGTGACGATGTGGTTATTCACGAAGGTGAACTTAGCCAGTTGAAACGCTTCAAAGACGATGCAAAAGAAGTCAAAGAAGGCATGGAATGTGGTATGTCCTTCGCCAACTATGACGATCTTAAAACAGGCGATATGATCGAGTGCTTCAATGTTATTGAAATTGCTCGCAAGCTTGAAGAAGAAGCTTAAAAAAGGCTTTTAAAATGGCACGTCACGGTCAACATATTTCTGCCAAAGGCCCCAGCCAACGCCAATTGCGCGTGGGTGAAGAAGTGCGCCATGCGCTTGTTCAGGTTCTGGAACGCACCGATTTGCGCGATCCGGTGTTGGTGAATATATCCGTTACGGTGACCGAAGTCAGCATCAGCCCTGACCTGAAAAATGCCACGTGTTTCATCGTGCCGCTCGGTGGAAAAACGGACGGTGGTGATGATGAAGCCGTGCAAGAAGTCATCAAAGCCTTGGCGGCTGCGGCAAAATTTCTGCGCTATGAAATCGCCAATACCACGCAATTAAAGCACACCCCAGCTCTGCGGTTTCTGTACGACACCTCATTCGACATTGCCAACGAAATGGAAAGCCTGCTCAAACGCCCCGAAGTCGCTCGTGATCTTGTCAAAGAAGATGACGAAAGTGACGAGGAAGAATAACAAATGGGGCGGCGTAAAAAAGGCCAACGCATTCATGGCTGGGTGATTGTTGATAAGCCCAAAGGCATGACGTCTTCGCAAGTTGTGGGCAAGCTTAAATGGTTATTGGATGCGCAAAAAGCGGGCCACGGCGGCACCCTTGATCCTCTGGCGACCGGAATACTGCCCATTGGGCTGGGCGAAGCCACCAAAACCATGTCTTTTGTTATGGATGGGTCTAAGACCTATCGCTGCTGGGTGCGTTTTGGCACGTCCACCACCACCGATGATGCGGAAGGTGAAGTTGTTGAAACTTCAGCCGTTCGCCCTACGCCCAAAGACATTAAAGCCGTATTATCCGAATTTGAAGGCGATATTACACAAATCCCCCCGGTTTTTTCCGCCATTAAAATTGACGGACAACGGGCCTATAAACGTGCGCGCGCCGACGAAGACATTGAAATGCCGTCTCGGGTCGTAAAAATCGACAAAGTCACGTTGGTGGAAATGGCCGAGCCCGATCTGGCAGTGATCGACGTGGACTGTGGAAAAGGTACATATATCAGGGCCTTAGCCCGTGATTTAGCGGTGCGGTTGGGCACGGTGGGGCATGTGGCCGATTTGCGCCGCACCCGCGTTGGGCCCTTCACCGAAAACGGTGCGATTTTGCTGGATTCCTTGGAACCCTTAGGGCATAGTGCGCGCCTTGAAGTCGTGCTTTCGATCATGACTGCGCTGGACGACATCCCGGCGCTAGCCTTGTCGAAAGTGGAGGCTGGGAATATGCGACATGGAATGTCCGCTCCCGCTGTGACGGTTTTGAACAGAACCCCGGATATATCCGTGGATTTTGGTCAAACGGTTATAGCTATGGATGGGGATATTCCGGTGGCCCTGGCTAGGATTGAAGGGAGCGAGCTCCGTCCAATCCGTGTTTTAAATCTCTAAACAAAGAGGAGATCCCGATGTCGATTACTGCAGAGCGCAAACAAGAGCTCATTAAAGAATACGCCGTCAAAGATGGCGACACCGGTTCACCAGAAGTTCAAGTTGCTGTTCTTTCCGAACGCATCGTGAATTTGACGGAACACCTGAAAACGCACAAAAAAGATCACCACTCTCGTCGTGGTCTTTTGGTCATGGTTGGTCAACGTCGTCGTTTGTTGGATTATGCAAAAGGCAAATCCACCACACGTTACGAAGACTTGATCAAACGTCTCGGCCTTCGCCGTTAAGGCTTTCCTGCCCGGACTTTCAGATGAAAGTCCGGGCAGTGGCTTTTTTGTCCTTGTGTATTTTGGATGCACATTCGGCAAAAAAGCCTGTTTTGKTTTAAGCCTGATCCCCGGATGGCTGGGGCGGGTTTTGGCAGAATTAAAGGACTGGGTTTGTAAATCCACCAAATTCTGACCAAATATGTTTGTTAAGGAAAAACGTAAATGTTTAAAGAATTCCGTAAAGAAATTGAATGGGGCGGTCGCACGCTGGTTCTTGAAACCGGTAAGATCGCTCGTCAAGCCAGTGGTGCCGTTATGGCGACCTATGGCGAAACTAAAGTTCTSTGTACCGTTGTTGCCGCTCAAACCGAGCGCGCGGGCATCGACTTTTTCCCSYTGTCTGTTCACTACGTTGAAAAAACCTATGCGGCTGGCCGCATCCCCGGTGGTTTCTTCAAACGCGAAGGTCGTCCTTCTGAAAAAGAAACCCTGACGTCTCGTTTGATTGATCGCCCGATCCGTCCGTTGTTTGCCAAAGGTTACAAAAACGAAGTGCAAGTGATTTGCACCGTGATGCAACACGACATGGAAAATGATCCAGACATGGTTGCCATGATTGGTACGTCTGCGGCGTTGTGCATTTCTGGCGCACCGTTCATGGGCCCCATCGGTGGTGTTCGTGTCGGCCGTATCGAAGGTGAGTTCGTGTTGAACCCCTTGTTGGACGACATGGAAAATTCTGATTTGGACCTGATTGTTGCCGGTACCAAAGAAGGCGTTTTGATGGTTGAATCCGAAGCGTCCGAGCTCAGCGAACAAGTTATGTTGGACGCGGTTAGCTTTGGCCATAAAGGTTTCCAAGTTGTTATCGATGCGATCATCGAATTGGCTGATCACGCGGCTCGCGAACCTATGGAACTGAAGCCAGCTCCCGAAGGCAGCGACGATGTTGCGGCTAAGGTTAAAGAATTGGCTGAAACTGGTCTTCGTGATGCGTACAAACTTTCCGATAAAATGGAACGTCAAGCTGCTGTTGCTGCCACAAAAAGTGCCGCAACCGAAGCCATCAAAGGCGATTTTGACGCTGGCCTTTTGGACTCTGTCCTTGGCGGTGCGTTTAAGTCTTTGGAAAAAAGCATCGTTCGTCATTCGATTTTGGAAACCGGCATTCGTATTGATGGTCGTGACACCAAAACGGTTCGTCCGATTGTCACCGAAGTTGGCATTCTGCCCCGTTCACATGGTTCGGCTTTGTTCACCCGTGGCGAAACGCAGGCGATTGCGGTTGCCACGTTGGGCACCGGTTCTGACGAACAAATCATTGATGCGTTGGAAGGCTCTTACCGTTCGCATTTCATGCTGCATTACAACTTCCCTCCCTATTCTGTGGGTGAAGCTGGTCGCTTTGGCGGCACGGGTCGTCGCGAAGTCGGCCACGGTAAATTGGCTTGGCGTGCGCTGCATCCTATGATGCCGTCGAAAGAAGATTTCCCGTACACCATTCGTGTGGTTGCTGAAATCACCGAATCCAACGGTTCTTCTTCTATGGCGACTGTTTGTTCTACGTCCCTTGCTATGATGGACGCGGGTGTTCCTTTGAAACGCCCTGTTGCGGGCATCGCCATGGGCTTGATCAAAGAAGAAGAAGGCATTGCTATTTTGTCTGATATCTTGGGCGATGAAGATCACTTGGGCGACATGGACTTTAAAGTGGCCGGCACCAGCGAAGGCATTACGTCTTTGCAAATGGACATCAAAATCACGTCCATCACCAGCGACATTATGGAAACCGCATTGGACCAAGCCAAAGAAGGTCGTTTGCACATTCTTGACGAAATGGCCAAATCCATCGGTGGATCACGTGACGGTGTTGCGGCTACGGCTCCCCGCATTGAAACTTTGCAAATTAAGAAAGACAAAATCCGCGACGTTATCGGCGCTGGCGGTAAGGTCATTCGCGAAATTTGTGAAACAACGGGCGCCAAAATTGACTTGGACGACGATGGTACGGTTAAAGTTGCCGCCGTTGACGAAGAAGCCATGCAAGCGGCCATCACCTGGATCAAAAACATCACGTCCGAACCTGAAGTTGGCGTGATCTACACGGGTAAAGTCGTGAAGATTATGGACTTCGGTGCCTTCGTGAACTTCATGGGTCCTCGCGATGGTTTGGTGCACATTTCTGAACTTGCGGATTACCGTGTTGCCAAAGTTGGCGACATCGTTTCTGAAGGCCAAGAAGTTAAAGTTAAACTGATTGGTATCGATGACCGCGGTAAGGTTAAGTTGTCTATGAAGATTGTCGACCAAGAAACCGGTGAAGAAATTCAGCCGGAAAAAAAGGAAGACTAAGCTTTTAAATTGCGGGGAGCGGTTGCAACAAGCGGCCGCTCCCCCACTTTATAAGTAAGGGTATACTAAGACTTAGAAGAAAGATTCTGGAGGTTTCGTGAAAGCACTTAATTCGCAATTTTTGTCCGGTGCGGACGTTTTGCCCCTCGTCGAAGGTGGTAAAGGTGTCGCTATTTCCAATGGTTTGACGGCGGGCTCTTGGGCCAAGGCTGGCGGCATTGGTACTTTTTCGTGCGTGAACCCCGATTCTTACCATGCAGATGGAACGTTTATTCCGCAAACCTACAAAGGCAAAACGCGCAGCGAACGCTTTCAAGAGCTGAAAGATTACGCCATCCAAGGCGGCATCGAACAAGCGCGCATCGCTCACGAAACCCGCGAAGGCAATGGCCGCATCCACATGAACGTGTTGTGGGAAGCCGGCGGCACCGTGCCCATTTTGCACGGCGTTTTATCTGAAGTTTCCGATTTGATTCACGGCGTCACCTGTGGCGCGGGTATGCCTTATGGCGTTGCCGAAATCGTCGCGCAGTATGGTGTGAACTATTACCCCATCGTCTCCAGCGGTCGTGCTTTTAACGCCCTGTGGCGGCGTTCGTATAAAAACTATGCCGAACAATTGGGCGGCGTGGTTTACGAAGACCCTTGGTTGGCCGGTGGACATAATGGCTTGTCCAACGCCGAAAACCCGGTTGAACCTCAAGATCCTTATGGGCGTGTTTTGGACCTGCGTAAAATCATGCGCAAATACGGTTTGTACAATACGCCGATCATTATGGCGGGTGGCGTTTGGTATTTGCGTGATTGGGCCGATTGGATTGATAACGACGAATTGGGACCG
>NVTL01000011.1 GCA_002401565.1 Rhodospirillaceae bacterium | reverse complement strand
ACCGTTTGCATTTTGCGTACCCGCACTTAACGTTGCACCCGCTGGCATGCCCGTAATGGTCAAGGCGGTAATGCTTTCTGATCCGTCCGCATCCGTAACGGCAGCACTGATGTTCAGAGCAAAGGCTGAATCTTCTGCACCCGATGCAGAACCAACCAAAACAGGAGCGTCCGCCACGGGTGTTACAGAAACACCAACCGTGCCGGATGACGTTGAACCGTCACCAGAGGTCGCCGTTACGTTCAAATCAAATGTGCCAGAATAGTTGCCCACGGGTGTAAGGGTCAGGCCAGAGAGTTCAGCAGGTGTTAACGTCCAAGAGCCATCGGTGTTTTGTGTACCCGCCGACAAGGTCGCCCCGGCAGGAACGCCCGTGATGGTCACGGACGTAAGCGGAACACCACCGGTGCCCGTCGCTGTAATGGAAATCGGAATGCCCGCAGAATCTTCTGGACCCGTCGCCGGAGCAACCGCCAAAGTCGGAGCATCCGGAGCCGCAGCAACACTCACGGTCATGGTGCCCGTTGTTGAAGCTGAATCCGTAACGTTACCCAAGGTATCCGTCGACGTCGAAACTACGGTCAGATCAATGGTGCCATTGAAGTTGGCCGGAGGCGTCATGGTCAAACCTGCCAAATCAGTGGCTGGATCAAGGGTCCACGTGCCATCGGTATTTTTCGTACCCGCTGACAAAACCGCTCCATCAGGAACGCCAGAAATAACCATGGACAGAACTTCCGAACCATCAACGTCGGTTTCCGCCGTTGAGATGTTCAACGCAATTGCCGTGTCTTCGTTGCCCGTTGCCGCAGTCGTAGAAAGGGTTGGAGCATCGGCAACGGGTGTCACGGTGACCGCCAAGCTGGCTGTCGCTGTGCCGCCTTGGTCGGTTGTGACGGCAAAGCCTAATGTTGGCGTACCCGCATAATCGGCAGCCGGTGTCATCACCAAGTTACCAATAGAAGAAAGGTCATTGCCGGAAATCGTCCAGTTGCCATCTGTGCCTTTTGTGCCCAAGGACAATGTCGCCCCAGCAGGAACACCCGTCACAACAATCGAAGCAACCGCTTCGCCTGCAACCGGAGTAACCGTCACGCCAATCGGAACCGTGCCATCTTCAACACCAGAACCGTTGCCAACAACCGCAATCCCCGGAACATCGCCAACCGGAGCAATGGTCACGTCTAGGGTTGTGGTGGTGGACGCGGAGTCCGTCACATTGCCAAGGGTATCGGTGGATGTGCTGACCACGGTCAACGTGAACGAACCACTGTAGTTCGCCGCTGGCGTAATCGTCAGACCAGCCAAGTCGGTGGCTGGATCAAGGGTCCAAGTGCCATCGGTGTTTTTCGTACCCGCTGACAAAACCGCATCCGCAGGAACACCACTGATGACCATGGAAAGAACTTCCGAACCATCAACGTCGGTTTCCGCCGTCGCGATGGTCAAGGGAATAGCTGTGTCTTCGTTTCCAGAAGCCGCCGTCGCTGACAAAGTTGGCGCATCGGCAACAGGCGTCACCGTTACATCAAACGCCGCAGAGGTCGTGCCGACATCAACGAGGTTACCCGCCGTATCGGTGACTTGAGCCGTTAGGTTCAAAGAGAACGTACCGGAATAATCCGCTGGGGGTGTAATGGTTAGGCCTTGCAGTTCAGCCGAGGTCAGGCTCCACGAACCGTTTGCATTTTGCGTACCCGCACTTAACGTTGCACCCGCTGGCATGCCCGTAATGGTCAAGGCGGTAATGCTTTCTGATCCGTCCGCATCCGTAACAGCCGCACTGATGTTCAGAGCAAAGGCTGAATCTTCTGCACCCGTTGCCGCACCAACCAAAACCGGAGCGTCCGCAACTGGTGTTACCGTCACGTCAACAAACGCCGCGCCGGACGTTGTGCTGGTCAAGTTGCCCGCAGTATCCAAAACCTGAGCCGTGACGTTCAAGGTGAACGTACCGGAATAATCCGCCGGAGGCGTAATGGTCAAACCCGCCAATTGAGCTGGCGTTAACGTCCAAGAGCCATCGGTGTTTTGTGTGCCTGCGCTCAGGTCAGCCCCGGCGGGAACGCCCGTGATTGTGTACGATGTAATGGCTTCGGAACCATCCGTATCGGTCACAGCCGCAGTAATATCCAAAGCAAATGTGGAATCTTCGGCACCGGTCGCAGAACCCGTAACAACAGGAGCATCCGCAACTGGCGTCACAGACATGCCCGCAGAAACGGATGGAGATGTTGAACCATCGCCCGATGTTGCGGTCACTGACAAATCAAAGGTGCCGGAATAATCGCCCACAGGTGTGAACGTCAGCCCCGTCAATTGATCCGGAGTCAAAGTCCACGTGCCGTCCGTGTTTTGTGTACCCGCTGACAATACAGCGCCTGCAGGAAGACCCGAAATGGTCACGCTGGTGACCGGAATACCACCCGTACCTGCAACCGTAATGGTCAACGGAACATCAACGGAATCTTCGGGAACTGTAACCGGATCAATACTGACCGTTGGCACGTCGGCCACGGGGGTAACCGTGATGCCGATGGTGCCCGATGTTGACGCACTGTCAGAAACGTTACCCAAAGTATCGGTCGACGTTGTGGTGACCGTCAGATCAAAGTTGCCGTTATAGTTGGCGGCGGGCGTAATGGTCAGACCTGTTAATTGAGCTTCGGTCAGTGTCCAAGTGCCATCGGTATTTTGCGTACCCGCTGACAACACGGCACCCGTTGGAACGCCCGCGATGGTGATGCTGAGCACTTCGGAACCATCGGTATCGGTTTCCGCCGTGGTGATGTTTAGGGCAATGGCTGAATCTTCTGTAGCCGTCAACGTCGCCGCGGCTTGGTTGCCAGCAACAGCCGCGTTCAGATCCAAGGTTGGCATATCGGCAACAGGATTAACGGTGACGCTAAACGCCGTAGACGTTGTTCCGAAATCAACCAAGTTTCCGGCGGTGTCTTTAACCTGAGCCGTCATGTTAATAGAGAACGTGCCCGCATAATCAGCCGGCGGCGTGACGGTCAAACTCGCAAGTTCAGCCGTGGTCAAGGTCCAAGAGCCATTTGCATTTTGCGTACCGGCACTCAAAGTCGCCCCGGCTGGCATGCCCGTGATGGTCAAGTTGGTGATGGCCTCGGAACCATCCAAATCGGTTACGGCGGCGGTGATGTTCAAGGCAAAGGCTGCATCTTCGGTGCCCGCTGCAGAACCAATCAAAGTTGGTGCATCCGCCACTGGGGTTACAGAAACTGTACCCGCACCGGAATCACTTACGCCAGTCGTGGTCGTGGTTGCCGTCACGGTCAAATCAAAGGTGCCCGAGAAATTGCCAATCGGCGAGATCGTCAAACCGGCAAGATCAGCAGCGGCCAAAGTCCATGTGCCATTGCCGTTGTCCGTACCCGCAGACAACGTTGCCCCGGCTTGAACACCGCTGATGACAACCGTATCAACGGTGGTATCGGTTGTGGAAATGCTGATATCCAAAGCAAACGTGCCGTCTTCTTGACCCGTTGCGGATACTGAAGTGACGGTCACGGTTGGGGTTGGAATTTCAATCGTTATCGTACCTGTTGTCGATGCACTGTCGGTGACATTTCCCAAGGTATCGGTTGACGTTGAGGTCACTGATAAATTAATGGTGCCGCTGTAATCCGTTGCAGGTGTCAGGGTCAGGCCAGACAACTGAGCTTCGGTTAAGGTCCACGTACCATCGGTATTTTGTGCACCCGCTGACAGAGTTGCCCCCGTTGGCAAATTGCCAATGGTGATCGACAAAACTTCGGAACCATCAACATCGGTTTCCGCTGTGGTGATGTTCAACGCAACATCTGAATTCACGGTTGACGTTATCGTCGCAGAGGCCTGATCGCCAGCAACAGCCGCGTTCAAATCCAAAGTTGGAGCATCGGCAACGGGCGTTACTGTAACGCCCAAGCTGACCGAGGCCGTACCGCCTTGGTCTGTGGTAACGGCAAAGCCAAGTGTTGGCGTACCCGCATAATCAGCCACAGGCGTCATGGACAAGCTGCTTAAGTTTGCCAAGTCCGCACCAGAGATCGTCCAGCTGCCATCCGTGTTTTGCGTACCCAAAGACAACGTCGCGCCCGTTGGAATACCCGTAACAACAATCGAAGCAACCGCTTCACCAGCAACGGGTGTAACGGTTACACCAATCGGAACGGTGCCATCTTCAACACCCGATCCGTTACCCACAACGGCAACACCCGGTGTGTCGCCCACGGGGGCAACGGTCACACTAAGGCTCGTTGTTGTGCTGGCGGAATCAGAAACAGCACCCAACGTATCGGTCGATGTGCTGACCACGGTTAGGTTAAATGAACCACTATAGTTTGCGGCTGGCGTAATCGTCAGACCAGCCAAGTCGGTGGTTGGGTCAAGAGTCCAAGTGCCATCGGTGTTTTTCGTACCCGCTGACAAAATGGCATCCGCAGGAACACCACTGATGGTCATGGAAAGAACTTCCGAACCATCAACGTCGGTTTCAGCCGTAGAGATATTCAAAGCAATCGCAGCATCTTCATTACCACTCGCCGCAGAAGCAGAAAGTGTTGGCGCGTCAGCAACGGGCGTTACTGTTGCCGTTGCAGAGGCTGGCGTTGCTGCCAATCCTGCTGCTGTAGACGCTGCAACGGACAAATCAAATGTACCCGCATAATCAGCATCGGGTGTAATTGTTAAACCAGACAATTGGGTTGTCGTAAGTGACCATGTGCCATCCCCATTGTTTGTACCAGCCGACAAAGTAACTTCAGTCGGAACGCCACTGATTGTGATTGTTCCCACAGTCGCGTCAGTTACCGCAACGTCAACATTCAAAGCAAATGCACCGCCATCTTCTTGGGCGGGAGCAACAGAAATCGTTGCGGAAATTGCGGGATCAAGGACCACTGGTGGTGGAGCAACAGTTACCGTGATTGTTCCAGACGTTGACGCACTGTCACTAACGTTGCCCAAGGTATCGGTTGAGGTTGAGGTCACCGTTAAATTAAGGGTGCCGTTGTAATCCGTTGCTGGCGTTAGCGTCAGACCGGACAACTGACCTTCGGTTAAGGTCCAAGTGCCATCGGCATTTTTTGTACCCGCTGATAACGTAGCGTCTGTTGGCACATTAGCAATGGTGATCGACAAAACTTCGGAACCATCCACATCGGTTTCCACCGTTGTGATGTTCAGAGCGATGTCTGAGTTTGCATCAGCCGTCAACGTCGCCGAAGCCTGATCGCCAGCAACAGCGGCGTTCAAATCCAAGGTTGGCGTGTCGGCAACTGGTGTTACCGTCGCCGTTGCGGATACGGCCGTAGCCGCTAATCCTGCTGTTGTAGACGCTGAGACGGATAAATTAAATGTACCAGCATAATCAGCGTCGGGCTTAATCGTTAAACCGTTCAATTGAGCTTCGGTGAGCGTCCAAGTCCCATTCCCATTATCTGTGCCTGCTGATAATGTCACTTCTGACGGAACGCCACTGATGATAATGGAGCCAACGGCTGCATAAGCAGTCGTGACATCAATATTCAAAGCGAATGAAGCATCATCTTCTTGTGCCGGATCAACAGATATAGTCGCGGTGATTTCCGGATCTGGATCTGGTGTGCGTTCTCCTCCTGAACCACCCGTATCTTTTGTAGGGTCGTCAACGGGGAGCGGTTCACCAGGAGGAGCTTGCTGTGTGATTATGAGGTCAAGCGCACTGCCTGCCTTAGCATCAACAACATCAAGAATGGTCGCGGCATCAGCAATGGGCGTAGTCCCCGCCACATCAAAATCGGCCAGCCCGGCCGCGGCGATGCCGTCTTCGGAATTGTCGGAACCGCCCGCCGCCGTTTCCAGATCGTTAAAGCCCGTAGCATCGGGGTCGCCGCCCGCAGCCGTATCAAAATCAGCCAAGCCCTGTGCGTTCAAGCCTTCTTGAACCGTGTGGCCTTGCAAGCCGTAATCGTTGACGTTTTGGTTGGACAAAGGCAAGTGACGCAACGCAGAAGCAAAAGTATTGATCATGTCCGCCATGCTCAACACGATGGTTTCTGTTGGCGCTACGGAAAAGCTGGAAATAACAGAATATTCGTTTGCGCCGTTCAGAACGCTGACGCCCGCGTCATTCATAATGACGACTTCGCCGATGAAGCCATCGGCTTCTTCCATCAAGGCGGCTTTCAACGTTTGTCCGTCCGAAAGATCGATACCAAGTTGTGTGCCGCGAATACCAATGGTCGCGACCGGTGTGGTCAGGGTCATGGCATCGGGATCGGTTTTTGCAACGTTACCCGAAACAAAGGTGAACACACCGTGCATCACCGACAAAGAGACTGAGCCTTCCTGGGTGCCCGGATCGTAAACCATTTCGTCCAAAACCATGCGGCCTTCTTCGGCCATAGAGAATGTCGTTTCATCCGCTAAGATGACACCAATGGCCCCATCCGCGCTGGTTTCTAAAATATCACCTTGATAAACCGGATCGCCAACTTGCAATTCGACTTTGGTACCGTCGGCGCGAATGGCCGTGACCGTACCTTCAATTTTTTCCACTTGGCCGATGGACTGTTCGGAAACACCTGTGCCCAAATCGGCAACCATGCCCGGTGTGTCGGAACCGGACAGACGCGAAGCCAAGTCACCACCAACTTTGGCGCCTTCGGTACTGACCAAATCGGGCTGAGGATCAACGGTGAAATAATCGGTCACCGTGACTTCACTGCCATCGGGCCAGGTCATAACCAAGTCAGGACCTTCATGAGAGTAATCCGCCATTGCTGGGTTCAAACCTTCGGGCATGGTCAACGTATCGCCCGTCGATGCATCAACAGCAAGCGTCGTAGATTCGCCCGTTGCAACGGTGCCAGAGAGAGGATCATTAAAGATAGCCATGGTTCGAAACCTTCCGAATGTTCAGTCCAGATCTTTAAAAGCAAAGTCCGGATGCCAAAAAAGCCGCCAAATACAACATYTAAGCCCTTTGTTGGGTTTAAAGTTTTTRATTTTGGTGCGGCGAATAAGTGATTTAGCGTTACGTGTATGTGGTTTTGTTACATCAATGATATAACCACTAATGATTTCAGGTCAACACACACACTTAAACAGTGATCATTAAGGAATTAGTGTTGATCTTGGCGCGACATTTGCTGACAGCTACCTGACAGAAATCACATTTTTGGGGAGAGGCTGACCAAGAATTTCTGAGCTGATCCGGCATGCAGATAGGTCAAAGCACAGCCCAATTCCAAATCCCCTTCCTTAGAAGAGACATCTGGACATGACTGAGCATCAACACTTGCCGTGATCGCTTTATCGGGGATTGTATCGCCCGTTAACACAGCCGAGAGGTCTTCTTCGCGGCGAATTTCAAGGGGTTCTTCCCCGTCTTTTGGAGGCGCCCGTTTAATCACAATRTCAGGCAACACACCACGCGCCTGAATGGTATGGCCCGATGGGGCAAAGTATCTGGCGATGGTCAATCGCAGAGCGCCTTCGGCGGGCAACGGCTGGATCGTTTGCACAGAGCCCTTGCCAAACGACCGCCGCCCCATAATCACCGCACGGCCATGGTCTTTCAAAGCCCCAGCAACAATTTCAGAAGCCGAAGCCGAGCCTTCGTTAATCAGCACCACCAACGGCAAACCCCGCGACAAATCACCCGGTTCCGCCATATAGATGCGTTCATTTCGAGGATTCCGTTCCCGGACAGAGACAATTTCGCCGCCTTGTAAAAAAGCATCCGATACAAACAAAGCCTGATCTAACAATCCGCCGGGATTGCCGCGCAGGTCTAAGATCATGCCTTGCAGGCTGATATTAGCGGCCTGAGCCTCGGCAAAGATTTTAGCAGCGGCTTCGTCGAGTTTGTCTTCGACCTGTTCGGTAAAGCTTTGCACCCGAATATAGCCAATATCATTTTCCAAACGCCACCGCACCGACCGCACATGAATGACCGCGCGGATAATATCCACGTCAAACGGAGCCACGCCTTCGCGCTGAATGGTGATGGTGATGCTTTGTCCCGGACGTCCGCGCATGATTTTCACACCATCGGACAAGGTCATGCCTTTAACGGCCTTGCCATTTAAGTGGGTAATCAAATCGCCAGATTTTACTCCCGCGCGAAAGGCTGGAGTATCTTCGATGGGATTAATCACCAAAATCAGATCGTCCTTCATGCGGACTTCGATACCCAGGCCGCCAAATTCACCCTTATTGGAAATTTTCATTTCCCGGTATTCGTCAGGGTTAAGGTAAGACGAGTGCGGATCTAGTCCGGCCAACATGCCATCCAACGCGGCTTCAACCAAAACAGAAGGTTCAACCGCACCTGCTTTGGGTTTTGGGTCAAGCTCGTCGATACCCTTTAAAGCATCATCAATGAGCTTTTTATCATCAACTTCGACCACGTAATTCGCCCGCACCAAACGAAAGGTGTTGCGAAAATGATCGCGTTGACGGGCATCTGTAATATCATTGGCGTAAGTATCAAAGGCGTCATTAAAACGTCTGAGCTGGGCTTGAGCTTTTTCGTCCATACCCGAGCCAAAGGCCTGCACCACTTGATTAAGGGCAACTCGGCCATCGGAACAGGCGCTTAGGCTCTGTAACATGGAAAACGCTATGGCCCCGCCAACGACAAAGGCCATCAATTGGCTGAAACGGTTCATCCGTCTGCAGTAATCCGCTCGATCAGTTGTTGTTGAACTTTATCGGCTTCGTCGTTGTCGATTTGACATGTGCCTGCGTTCATATGACCACCGCCACCGTATTCTAACATTAAGGTGCCGATATCTGTTTTGCCTGTGCGGTTGAGGATCGATTTACCAACAGCAAAAACGGTGTTCAGTTTATTGAGCCCCCAAATCGCATGCATCGATATATTTGTATCTGGATACATGGCGTATAACATAAAGCGGTTGGTGGCAAAGATGATGTCTTCTTTGCGCAAATCCAAAACCACCAAATTTTGATGAATGGTCGAACACCGCTTGATTTGATCGATAGCCTTTTCCGTGTGTTCCTTATAAAGGTCAACACGTTCGCTAACATCGGGAAGCTTTAAGATTTCGTCGATGGTGTGGTCACGACAAAAATCAATCAGTTTCATCATCAAGTCATAGTTCGAAATACGGAAATCTCTGAACCGCCCCAATCCGGTGCGGGAGTCCATGATGAAGTTCAACAGCACCCAATCGGTGGGGCTCAGGACTTCATCTTCACTAAACTGTGCGGAATCCGCTTTGTCCACGGCGTCCATCATTTCTTCGGAAATGGTTTGAAATTCGATGTGACCGCCATAATAGTCATACACCACCCGCGCCGCAGAAGGAGCCTCTGGGTCAATCACGTGGTTGGGTGGGTTGTCATCTAAACGAATGGTTTCGCTGGCATGGTGATCAAAAGCAATATGCACGCCCGCAACATAGGGCAAGTTGGTGGTGATATCGTTTTCAGAAATTAAGATGGTGCCATCTTGCATGTCTTTGGGATGAACGAATTTAATTTCATCAATCAAGTCCATTTCTTTCAACAACACAGCACAAACAAGACCATCAAAGTCGCTGCGTGTTACCAAACGGAATTTTTTGTGATCGCTCATCAGAGGCACCCTTATTTCCTAATCTTTCAAGCTATCGCTAGCTTGCTCGAATCTACGTTACCATCAGTCCTATCATTCTAATGGGTTTTTTCCAGTCGGGACAAGCACTTCGGTGTAAAAACTTCAAAAAAAGACCTATGAAGAGCGCAATTCATGCATCGTCCACGTGGCCAGCGATAACAACACCACCGCGCCAATCTGATGCAAACTGGCCAGACTGACCGGAACCACTAATAATAATGTGGAAATTCCCAACGTCACTTGCAAGCCCGCCATCACGCCCAGCGCATTTATAGCAAGCCGTGTACGCGGAGCCAAATGGCTGGATTTTGACTTAAACCAAAGGATCGTCACCATCACAAAGGTGAATTCGGCAAGGGTGCGATGGTTAAATTGCACGGTGACGATGTCTTCAAACGCTGCCAGATACCACGGATCATAAACAAACACATCACTGGGGATCAGTTCACCTTCCATCAAAGGAAACGTATTATAGGCAAAACCAGCGTCCAGCCCGGCGACAAAGCCACCCGACAACGCGGTTAAAAAGACCAGAAAAAACAGCCATTTGGATGCACGACTTAAGCGTCCTGGCTCTTGGTGATGGGCATCATGAGGGTCTTTGTTCAACAAGTTCATGGCGACCCAAAGCAAAGCAATGATGATCAGCAGCGCCAAACCAAAGTGCGCGGTCAGGCGATATTGGCTGACATCGGGGCGATCGACCATGCCGCTCATCACCATGAACCAGCCCATGACGCCTTGAGATCCGCCCAAAAACAACAGACCCACAAGTTTCCAAAACAAACCTTTGATGGGCGTGACCCAGCCCCGCACCATGAACACGGCAAACGGCAAGAAAAACGCAAAGCCCAACAAGCGTCCCCAGAACCGATGGACAAATTCCAGCCAGAAAATGCCTTTAAAACCCTGTACATCCATATCGGGGTTGGTTTTGTGAAATTCGGGGAAATTTTGATATTTCGAAAACAGAGCTTCCCAATCGGCTTCGTTCAAAGGCGGAATCCAGCCCGTGAACAGCTTCCATTCGACAATCGACAAACCAGAATGGGTCAGACGGGTCAAACCGCCCAAAATCACCATGAACAAAACCATCGCGGCAACGCTCAACAGCCAAATCGCCATGACTTTAGCGCGTTTGGCCTCCAAAATCGGGGACGTTGGGGCTGTGCTCACTTGGAATCTCCTTCAGATGTAACCTTGAAGGTGGTTTATAATACCAAGCGTTCCCAAAAGCGAGCGCGGAGTATCAGACGTTTTTCATCAGCTCCTTCTCCGTCTTGAAACGCCGAACGGGTGTGCAGCACATTGTTACAGATCAAGCCTTCTCCGGCGCATAAACGGTGACGGAACGTATACGGTCCGCCCAAGATGTCTTGTAAAAAACCTTTGGCTTTCTGTGTAATTTCATCTTCGGCCCAAATCACATGACGTTTGCGCGCGGTATAGCGCATGTGCAAGGTGTTGGTTTTGGCATCAACCGAAAACACCGGGCCAGCACTGTCTTGGCGGTCCACATGGTCATCCGTGGCGTTGCCGGGAATGGTCATGGCGTGACCATCCATCAAAGCTTTAATCATGTCCGGATCATGATCGCGCATCAAAATATAAGCGATTTCGGGATCGAACAGCTGGTTTTCACCGCCCGACACACCCGCCGGGCGCTGGCAATGCAACACCATGGCGCGAATGGTGCGGTCCGGGTCGTTATAATAGCCATCCGTATGCCAATTGATCGCTYTGTTGGTATACGGGATGTACAGTTTGCGGCCTTCTTGGGGAGAATTGTGCAAAGGCGTGATGGCGTCTTCGTCCGCATACGGGTTTTTATCCAAGCTTTTTAAGCCAAAATGCTGACCAAAGGCMYGCACATCGTTKYKGTCTGCGTYCGGCGASGTYTKGTAWATKGCCATGCCKGMACGMCSAATACGGTCYGMWAYGGCTTSGSYTTCGGCYTTCGAAAYATGGGCYAAATCRCGGAYTTCCACCAGCAARTCKKCACTSGCCGTTGGGAAATTGSCAAGCTTTTGATCGCGCCAACGCACGTAATCATCTGGGGCCGATAAGGAAAAGGGCTTTAACACAGTCACATCCTTCGTATATAAGGTATATAGGTTGAGGTATATTAGATTAATCGCACACACATATCGAATAGAAAAAGATGAGTTAAATTATAACATGGGTCACGTCTATATTTCCGCGGCACACAAATCATCAGGAAAAACGCTCATTGCGACCGGATTAGCGCGTGCTTTTGCGGMCCAAAATCTGTGTGTTCAGCCCTTTAAAAAAGGTCCTGATTATATTGATCCCAAATGGTTGGGCGCCGCCGCCGGACGGGCGTGTTTTAATTTAGATTTCAACACCCAGTCTTTGGCCGAAATGGAAGCCTTATTTGCTCAGGCTTCAACAGGCACCGACCTCAGCCTGATCGAAGGCAACAAAGGCCTTCACGATGGTGTCGATGTTGAAGGATCTAATTCCAACGCGGCCTTGGCCAAGCTCTTAAAAGCCCCGGTTATTTTGGTCATCAGCACCTCCGGAATCACCCGTGGTATTGCCCCGTTATTGTTGGGTTATCAGGCTTTTGATCCGGACGTGAACATCGCCGGAATCATCCTCAACAAAGTGCAAGGCCCGCGCCACGAAAGCAAGCTGATCCAAGCCGTCGAACATTATACCGACATTCCGGTTTTGGGTGCGGTACGTCGCCACAAAGATTTTAATGTGGATGAGCGTCATTTAGGGCTAATTCCCCACAACGAACACCCCAAGGCCCACGCCCATATTGAAAATGTTGCCAAAATAGTGGCCGATCAAGTTGATTTGGACCGTATTAAAGCGATTGCCGATGCGGTGCCCGCCTTAACGTCTGCAACACCCATAAGTCCGAATCCCAGACCTGATGTGCGCATTGCGGTGGCCAAGGATGCGGCCTTTGGTTTTTATTACGAAGACGACCTTCAGGCGCTGCGCAAAGCTGGCGCGCAAATCGTTTATTTCAATGCCCTGCACGATGTCTATCTGCCCACTTGTGACGCTTTGTTTTTAGGGGGTGGTTTTCCTGAAACACAGATGGCTGATTTACAAGCCAACAAAACCCTGCGCAGACGCATCAAAGCCGCGATCGAAGCCGGCCTGCCCGTTTATGCCGAATGCGGGGGCTTGATGTATCTCAGCCGTTCTATTTCGTGGCAAGGGCAAACCTGTGACATGGTCGGCGCGATTGGTGCCGATGCGCGCATGAATACCACCCCTCAGGGGCGCGGGTATACGCAACTTTTGCCCACCGCTGCGCACCCGTGGCCGGGCTTTGAAATCGATCCAAACACGCCCATTGCGGCCCACGAATTTCATTATGCAAGCCTTGAAAATATCGATCCAGACCTTACCTATGCTTATGACATCAAACGCGGGCACGGCGTGGATGGCACGCGCGATGGCATTGTCGTTCACAATGTTGTGGCCAATTTCACCCATCTGCGCGACACCGACACCTGTCCGTGGGCCAAAGCTTTTACGGCCTTTGTCCGCACCTTAAAATTAAAACGGGGCAAGGCCCCCTCTCCTGCACAAGTCGCGGGTTAAAAAGGAAATTACACTGTGAAGAAAGCTAAAGTTTTTATTGTTGGTGCGGGTCCTGGTGATCCGGATTTGTTGACTTTGAAGGCCGCTGAATGCCTGAAAAACGCCGATGTGGTGGTTTATGACCGTTTGGTATCCGAAGAAATTTTAGGGTTCATTCCCCATCACGCCGAAATGATTTTTGCCGGAAAAGCAGCGCGCGATCACGCCATGCCCCAAGACGAAATCAACCAGACTTTGATTGACCTCGCCAAGCAAGACAAAATCGTGGTGCGCTTAAAGGGCGGCGATCCCTTCATTTTTGGACGCGGCAGCGAAGAAGCTTTGGCATTGGCAGAACACGATATCAATTTTGAAATTGTTCCGGGCATTACGGCCAGTGCCGGGTGTGGCGCGTATGCGGGCATTCCGCTGACCCACCGGGGTCTGGCCACCGGGGTTCGTTTTGTTACCGGACATTGCCGTGACGGTCACCATTTGGATTTGAACTGGGCGAGCCTGGCGTGTCCAGAAACCACGTTGGTGATTTACATGGGGCTGATCAACATTGAAAAGATTTCGGCCGAACTGATTAAGGCTGGTCTGCCTGCCGATACGCCAGCCGCTGGTGTTGAACGCGGCACCACGCCCGACCAACGCACCGTCATCACGACGCTGGAACATCTTCCCCAAACAATTGCTAAGGCTGAACTTAAGGCCCCATCATTGCTAATCATTGGCAAAGTTGTTGATTTAGCAGATGTGATTTCGTGGAAAACCCACGCCCATGAAAGCCTTTTGAATGAGCCAGACTGACGTCGACTTTTCTGATTCAGCGGTCTTAATTGTCGCCCATGGGTCACCGCACAGTGCGGGCGGCACCAGCACCACGCGCCGCTTGGCCCAACAACTGGCCAATGTGGAAATCTTTGGCGAAGTCAGCGCCGGGTTTTTAGCCGAAAAGCCGTTTGTTGCCGATGTTTTAAAGGATATAGACGCCAGCACTATCTATATCGTGCCCAATTTGGCGACCACGGGGTATATCTTTGAAGAAAAATTACCCAAGGCCTTGGGCTTAACGGGCCTTGTCACCGAACGCATCAGCCCCAAAGGCCTGCAACACCTGGTCCTCACAGAACCCGTTGGTACGCACCCTTTGTTGGTCAAGATCATGACGTCCATGGTGCAAAGCGCCTTGGCTGATTTTGATATTGATGTGAACGATGATGTGAACGATGTTGCCCTTGTGGTGGTCGGGCATGGATCGACCAAAAGCCGGGCTTCGTTTTTACAAACCCTGCACGTTGCCGCAGAAATGGGCATTTATGGATTGCCAGACTTGACCGGACGCAAGGCTATTTTCACAGCCTTTTTAGACGAGCCGCCCTTCATTCAAGATTGGCGCGACCTGACAACGGCCAAAACCGTTATTTTCCTGCCGTTTTTGATTTCAGATGGCTATCACGCCACCCGCGATGTTCCCTTGGCCATTGGCTTTGATCCCGGTGATGCGGATTTTCAGGCCAATTTAAAACAAGACAAAGCCAACAAAGTACACCTCAACGGGCAAGATTTAATTTATCTCCCCCCCGCAGGATCAGCCAAAGACATCGCTGAAATTATTTTTTCGCGGGTTCAGCAAGCTCAAGAACGTTTATAGATTCGCAACTGTACATTCGCACTATACCCATAAAAAGGGGGCGGAAACCCGAAGGTTTCCGCCCCTAAGATGGGGTTCCTAAAAAGGAACCCTCCCCCGAACTGTATAAATTACATATACCTTATATATCGCGACCTAGGGCTCTGGCAAGGATCATGTACAGTTTTCCGATATCTGACGACAAGAACGTGTTTTCCAAAACACCGTCATGATCGCGTTCTCTCGCGTTGCCCAACATATTATCAAATTCAGAAACATAGCGACTGACGTATTCTCTGAATTCTTCATCGCCTTGATAAATGGATTTAATGGACGCCAGCGTATTCTTTTCTTTAAAGCCCAACATTTTTCGCACAAAGATACCTTTTTCGCCTTTGTTAAAGCGGCGCCAGTCGTCTTCGGTGATCGACACTTCGACCACACGGGCCAAGTCAACGGCCAATGAATTCAGACGTTCTGTAATAAAGGCCGACCGCCGCATGAAGTCTTCGATGTGGCCGCGATCCAAGGTGCTGTCTAAGGTTTGGTTCAGGTTTTTGGCCTTGCCCATGGCACTGATGAGTTCTTGGGTGCCTTTTTCAATGCGCAAGCCCACACCGTCCATTTGCGCAGCCACTTGACTGGACGCTCGGCTTAAATCATCAACACGGTCGCGCAGGGTTTTATCCCAACCGACCACGTGCGCCAATGATTTTTCGGTTACCCGAACAACGGTTTTGCTCTGTTTATCCAACGCTTCGCCCAACATATCCGCACCTTTTTCGGCGCGCATGAACATCCGGTTCAAATCGTTCAGTTTTTTATGGGTTTGGTCATGGGTGGACGCCAATCTGTGCGAAAATGCATCGATCTGTTCGGCCCCGGCTTTGGCTTTGCGGGTCACTTCGGCGGCCACATGGTCCAAACGATCCAGGCTGAGATCGGTCACCCGGTCCACCTGTGCAGACTGCTGGCCAAGGCTTTCTTTGACTTGGTTTAATTTACCCATCGCTTCATCGGCAACCACGGCCATATCGCGACCGTGGTCCTGAATGGATTGATTTACACCGTCCATTTTGGCGACGGCTTGGGTTGAGGCAAGGCCCAAATCGTTGAGATTCTGGCTGAGCCCTTCTCCGGCGATGTTAAGGTTTTGCACCGTATTGTCAGACACCTGTTTCAAATCCGAAGCCGAACGGCGCAGCGCATCGCTGACCCGTTCCACTTCCCCAGCAGCACGTTCCGAAGCCGTGCCCAAATCGGACGTTTGATGGTGAAAAGCATTGGTCACCAAATCAATCAGTTTGGCGGCTTTGTCGACCGATTGGTTCACGCCGTGGACTTCTTCGCTTAAAGCCTTACCGACTTCGCCCAGTTTGCCAGCGGCTTCGTCCGACGCGGCCATCAGGTTCGCGGCTTGGCTGTGCATGTCTGCGGAAAAGGATTTAACGTGTTCAGAGGCCCGTGTGTAGGCTTGGGTCATATCGTCCGTGCGATTTGACATCAAACTACCCAAGTCTTCCAGACGGGTGCCTGTGCGGTCCAAAATCGTATCCAAATCACGGGTTTGACGTTGGAAGCCTTCGGAAAGGTTTGACAAGCGATCTCCGGCACCATGACTGGCGCGTGATGCCTCATCTGAACGCTCCATCACTTGACGGGCGAGGCCTTCCAATTGGCGTTCGGCAGATTCAACACGGCCCCGCACCACCCGTTCACTGTCGACCAAAGATTCCGTGGCACCTTCGACGCGGCTCACGGTTTCATTCGCGACACTTTGCAGGTTTGCCGCACTTTCTTTCATTTTTTCACTGGTTTCGATCAGGCGATCCGTCGCATTTTGCCCCAAGTCATCCAACGCAACAGAGTGTTGTTTCAAGGTTTCGCCCATGCCATCAATGCGTTCGGCGGCCTGTTCAGACGCATCCGAAATACCCGCCGTTTGACGGTGCAAAGCATCCGATACCAACGAAATCAAACGCGCAGCGCGATCTGACGCCGAGCCCACTTCGCGCGATCTGTCCATCAACACAGACGTCGCTTTATCCACATCCGCCACCGCCGATGACGTCACCCGCGACACGCTTTCGGTTTGGCCTTCCAAGGTTTCAGAGACATTTTCCAAACGTGTGGTGGCCTCGTCAGAACTTTCCATCAGGTCGTTGAGATTTTTGCGCACCGCGTCGCCCAACGCCCGCAAACGATCTTCGGCGCGGTAAGACGTTTCTTCTAACTGTTCCGTTCGCCCATCAAGGTTTTCAGAAGCGCTGGTCAGCAATTTGCCTGTGCGCGCCGCAACAAACACCATTTGTTCGCTTTGTGTTTCCAGACTGTCGCCCGCTTGTTCCAAGTTTTCTTTGGCTTTTTGGGTGGCCTGATCCAATTCTTGGGTGCGATTTTGCACCACATCGCCCAGATCAGAAATTGAATGCACCGCATCGGCAGATACGGTTTTGAAATCTTGGAAATTTCGGCGCAAATCATCCGTCACCACGCCTGTGCGTTCCGCCGATGAATTGACTTCGTCCAGCCCATCTTTCATGGCCCGGACCGCCGAAGAAATCGCAGCGGTTCCGGTTTGTGCACTGTTGGTGACGCGCGAAGCGCCTTCTTCGATAATCCGTGAAGCTTCATCCAAGGCGCCTTGCGATGTGCTGACTGCGCGGTCCATTACCAGCGAACCTTCGTGCAAAGCTTTTGTGACGTCTTGCAAGCCATCAACCGAGCTTTTAGAGGTTTCTTTCAATTGAGCCGTTTGCGTTCTGAGCGTCGCGGTGGCCACCAGGACTTTTTCTTTGCCCACATTGCTGGCGCTGACCAGTTCGTCTTTGCTCGATTGCAAAGCCTTTGTCACATCGCTGACTTGGCTTAAGGATTTGGCCGAAACTTGGCTGAGATCCATGGACGTTTTGCGCAACAATTCCCGCACTTTTCCGGTTTGTTTTTCCGCATCGTCCGTATTTTTAATCAAGCTTTTCGTTTCTTCGTGAAAAGCATCGCCAGCGGCTTTCATCCGCAACACCACCAAATCAGACGACGCCACCAATTCATGGGTTTGTTCACCCATGGTATCGGACATATCTTTAACCTTCAGAGCTATTTTATCTGCGGTTGAGGTTAAAAGTTCGCTTTGGCGGTTAAGGCTGTTTTCGACTTCTTGGCTGTGGGTAAAGGTTTCTGCGCTGACCTGTTTCAAATCAGATTGCTGGCGACGCAAAGCTTCACCGATGCGATCTGTTTGGGCTTCCAAACGGTCGCCTTCGGCCCCCATGGTTGAGCCCATGGACGCCACCAGTTCCGAGCCGACTTCGATGTTTTTAATGGCTTGGGACGCTGCTGTGGTCAGGCTGGCAATGCGCGCGCCCAGAACTTCACCGACTTCTTCGGCACGGGTTGAGGTTTCGGCAGAAACATCCAGCAAATGTTCGCTGCGGTTATGATACAGGTCCGCAATTTCGCTGGCCCGCTGGCTTCCCGCCTCTGCTGCGTCGTTTAGGTCCTGAATACGATGTTCCAAAACATCCGCCACGTCTTCGGCCCGACTGGACGCCCGGTCAGAGGCTTTGACGATGTTGTGGGTATGACGGTGCAAGGTATCGCCCACATCCCGCGCGCGGGTTTCTGCCTTCATGGACACTTGGCGGAGATTTTCGGTTTGACGTGCCAAAGATTCCGCAACGGCGCGCGACCGCAAATCGGCATCTTCGGAAACTTTGGTCAGTTCCAACGTGCGTTCGCGCACCTGATTGTTGACAACTTCAGCCCGCGCCACGGCTTCATCCGATACTTTACTAAGGTCACTTGATTGACGCCGCAACACATCGGTGATGTCTTTCACTCGGCTTTGCGCCCGTTCAGAAGGATACGTCAGTTGTTGGATTTGCCAGCGTAAATGTTGGGTTTCGCCGCGCATGTGGTGTCCACGTTCAAACAACGCCACGACCATCCATAAAAAGGCCAAGGGCGTAAAGGTGCCCGCCGCCAAGCCGCCAATTTCATGGGGCAACAGTTCAAACAGAATATCCCAACCAATATAAGTTTGAATGTACCAAGCGCTTAAGCCCAACCAACCCGCTGTCGCGGCCACACCTGCAAACGACAATAAACGATGGCGGCGGAAAAAGGATTGTTTAAATTCGTTAAATTCAAGCGGGGTTTGCGGCGGAAGACCTTCGCCAAACGTGCCGTCTTCTTCGCCTTCGGGCAGGCCCAAGCCCAACGTTCCCTTCGGTCCAAGGGTCGGTCCAAGGGCGTCTACGGCATCATCTTTTTGATTTTGGCCCAATTGATTTTGACCTGTTGTCTCTTTGGCCATTCGCCCTGCCTTTTGTTCATGCTTCGGACCGGATCATACACCCTCTATATAGTTCCGTAAACAACAACGGCATACTATATATTGTGGCGAATCCGGCATAGCAGGCTAAACAATTGGCCAATTGTGCAAAAATCTGCGCGCATCTTGTGGATAAGTCGAAAACATGGACACAATTTAAATTACAAATATGTCTAGTCAATTTAAGTTTTCATCATAATATAGTGTTCGCATGCGAAAAATTCCGAGCTAAGACTGAAAAAGAGTGATCTGCGTACATGAAATTTCCGCACCTCAAACTTAAATGGAAATTGCTGACAATTTTGTCCCTTTTGCTGGTGCCGACCACTTTGGGCGGATTGGCCTATACCTTTGAAACCATTTACCAACTTCAAGTCAACACAGCCTTAAGCGGACTGATGAATTTTGTTGATTCCAAACAGCAAGGCGTCATCCGGTTTATTGGGTCTGCGGAAAAACTGGCTCTGCAACTGGCGATTTTAAAAAACAATGCCACTAACGATGTGGTGCAAAAACAATTTCAGGCGGTGATTGAAACCGAAGTTTTTGATATAAATCAGCATCCTTTCAGTCCTGAAATCAAGTCCGGAAAACGATCCATAGCCACGTGGAAATCTTATCATGCCATTGATTTTGTTCGCCATGATGTGATCGAAATTTCATCTGATCCCGCGCGCGTTGGGCGTAAAGTCGAAAACCCTCCCGACATTTTTCATGGCTATTCAGACGTCTATATGGAGGACGATGTTCCGGTCTTTACGGTGGGCGCCGAAGCCAACGGCGGCATGATTTATGTGCACGCGCATGCGGGCATGCTGACCATCATCACCAACGGTGAAATCGGCAATTTAGAAGGCGATATGGGGGCTTATTACCTGGCCGGTGTTGAAAAAACTTTCGATTTTTACATGACCAACCGCGACAACGTGATGATCACCCAATCGCGGGTTTATCCAGATGCATTGTTAAAACAAAAGGGCAGCGAATTTCCGTGGCGCATGACCCAACAAGACCCCACGTTGGGCATTGAATGTTTGCCAGACGGAACGTACCTCACCAACGCCGGGCATTATACMGGSTGCCGSGAAGCCATGGGSTTTTAYWTRRGYTCAWCGGGCAARCARATGYTGGGSGCATCYATGCCSTTTTATGATTCYGGSTGGACCATYGTCGTYGAASAAGAAGCCARTGAAYTGTTARSCCCGCTGTTTRYCYTGCGCCAACAAATCGGCATTGGGGCCCTGTTGATTTTAATTCTGACGTTACTGTCTGGCGTTGTTTTTGTGTATTACGTCACCCGCCCCCTGTTGGCCATCATTGACGACATCAAACGCCTGTCGAACGGTGATTTATCGGTTAAAGTCCAAGGCCAAGATCGCGGCGATGAAATTGGTGATATGGCCAAAGTGGTGAAGGTCTTTAAAGACAGCTTGGTCAAAAATGCCATCACTGACATCGAAGTTTACAAGCTTTCCCAAACCGTTGAACAAAGCCCAAACATGACATTCATCACCGATACCAAGGGGGTTATCGAATACGCCAATGCCACGTTTTATGACATTACGGGATTTGTGCCGATTGAAGTGTTGGGCCAAACCCCCAGTATTTTGAAATCGGGCAACACGCCTGATGAAGTCTACGAAGATTTGTGGAAAACCATTAAGGCTGAAAAAATTTGGCGCCATGAAATCGAAGATCGCGGCAAAGACGGACGGCTATTTTGGGCCCATGTGATGATTGCCCCGATCCGTTCAAAGGCCGGCAAAGTCACACACTTTTTAGCCATCCACGAAAACATCAGCCAGCGCAAAGAAGTCGAACAAAAATTAGTTGAAGCCAAGGAACAGGCCGAAATTGCCAACCGCGCCAAAACCGACCTGATGGMCAATATGAGCCACGAATTGCGCACGCCGCTCAACGCCATCATTGGCTTTTCAGGCACCATCAAAGAAGAAATATTTGGCCCAATTGGGCATGAAAAATACGTCGAATACATGGATGATATCTATAATTCAGGGAATCACCTGTTGGGGTTAATCAATGATATTTTGGATGTGTCGGCGATCGAAGCCCAAGCCTTTGAATTGGAAGACCAAGAGCTCTGCCCCATTGATCTGGTTAAAAGTTCTATCCGCCTGATTGCCCCCCGCGCCACGACAGGAAACGTCCAAGTGACCAGCGTTTTGTCCGCAAGCCTGCCCAAGTTTCGCGCCGATGAACGCCGCGTTAAACAGATTATGCTGAATTTGCTCAGCAACGCCGTGAAGTTTACCCCCGAAGATGGCGAAGTCACCGTCCACGGTAAAATAACCGACACGGGCTGTCTGGAAATTTCGGTCACGGATACGGGCATCGGAATGGACGCAGAAGAAATCAAAACGGCCATGAGCAAATTTGGTCAGGTTGACAGCGGCTTAAACCGCAAACACGAAGGCACCGGATTGGGTCTGCCATTGACCAAGGGCTTAATGGAAATGCATGGCGGGTCTTTGCAAGTGTTCAGCCATAAAGGGTCTGGCACAACCGTAATCGCAACATTCCCCAAAGATCGTATCGCTCAACACTCTTGTGAGAAATGTCAGGATTAATACATGTGCTGCCCGCCAGTGACCCATATTTCCGTGCCCGTGACATATTTGCTGTCGTCGGAACACAGAAAGTAAACGGTACTGGCAACATCCTTCGGCTCCCCCATACGGTCCAACGGGATGCGGGGGATTAAGGCTTCGTATTCGGGTTGGATCATGGATGTTTCAATTTCACCCGGCGCCACCGCATTCACCCGCACGTTCAGGGCCGCAAATTCTCCGGCCATTTCACGGGTCAGGGCCGACAAAGCAGCCTTGGTGATGGAATAGGCCGATCCTGCAAAGGGATGAATATAATGCCCAGCAATGGACGTAATATTAACAATAGCCCCTTGGCCCTTATGCAACGCGCTGGCAAAGCCGCGCGACAGGCGAAGGGCCGCGAACATATTGATTTCAAAGACTTCTTTCCACGCATCCAAGTCACCATTTAAACATCCCAAACGTTCCTTAAACGGTGTTTTGGGGGACAGTCCGGCATTGTTGACCAAGGCATGCAAAGGTTCACCATCCAAGATTTCATTCACGCGATCAACAAAAGCTTTGACGCTTTCGGGATTGGTTAAGTCGGTGGGAATGTGGTCAAGCCAATTGGGGTTTTTTAAGTCATCGGGATCAACGTTACCGCGCGCGCACGTGATGACACGCCAGCCGCGATCGAGGAACAAAATGGCCGTCGCATGGCCTATGCCGCGCGACGCTCCGGTGATGACGACTGTTTTTGGATCACTGCTCATACCCAAGCTTATACCAAGGCTTAAGCGTTTAGGCCAAGAATTTTCAAGGCTTGCAGGTCTGTATGTTTTTGCGACAGGGATGAATCAACCCGGTTCCAGGTGATATCGCCCAGATCATAGCCCAATTGCATCTTCACCACTTCGGCGTCCGCGTCCGAAGCATTGCCCCGGCGTTTTGTCACCCGAGCCGCCATAATATCGGGGTCGGCTTCCAACCAAAACCCATCGAAAGGAACATCAAATTCTTTGGCGACGGCTTCGATTTCGGCGCGTTCTTGGGGTTTTGAAAACACACAATCGGCAATCACCGAATGCCCGGTGGCCAAAACCGTGCGGACTTCTTCGTAAACCGCCGCATAGGTTCTTTGAGACATTTCAGCGGTATAACCTTCTGGTCCCAATTTATCCAAGGGATGAACGCCGGCAATACGTTTGCGCAGCACGTCTGAGCGCACCACACGCGCGCCGGGACGCGCGCCAACATGCGGAGCCAAATCACGCCCCAAACGGGACTTACCACTGCCCGACAGACCGCCCACGGCGACCAATTGCGGTTCATGGACTTCCATGTATTCAAGGGCCAGATCAAGATATTTCTGGGCTTCAACGGCCTTGGCGGCTTTTACATTCCCATCATCAATGCTGTTGGCCACCGCACACGCCACGTGTGAACGAATGGCGGCGCGCAGGCTCATGAACAACGGCAAGCCCAACAAGCCCGCCCCGTCCCCGGTGATGTCCAGATAACGGTTAAGGGTCACGGTCGCCAATGTTCCTAAGCCACGATGATCTAAATCCATCAACAGAAAACTAAGGTCAAACAACACATCAATAGACGCGAAAGCCTCATTAAATTCGATGGCGTCAAACAGCACCGGTTCGCCATTTTGGTCGGTAAAGATATTGCCCAGATGCATATCGCCGTGACAATGACGGACACTGCCCATGCGGCGGCGTTGGCCCAACAGGTCCCCCACCATGGTCAGTTCTTGGTGATGCAAATCGGTCAGCATGGCGACTTTTACAGGGTCAACAATGCCGTCGCCGTTTTCCCCAAAGGCGGCCGCATTGCCTTCGACCGTCATGGCGGCTCCGGTGCGGCCACCGCCGTCTTGGCGGGCTTCGGCGTGGGCATGGAACGAGGCTATTTTATCGGCCAGATGTTCCATCAAATGACGGTCAAGCTTGTCGTTTTCGGCCAAGCGATCAAACAAAGAGGCTTCGTCAAATTTGGTCATTTCAACGACCCAATCGACCACTTCACCCTTACCACCAAAATGATAACCGCCCAAATCATGGGTGATGGCTTTGACGCCCAGATATAAATCCGGGGCGGTGCGACGATTGACGCGGACTTCGGCTTCGCAAAAAGTCTTGCGCAGGTCCACCGTTGAAAAATCCAAATAAGGATATTTAACCGCGCGTTTTAACTTAAACACCCGGTCTTTGCCGATGAAAATTTCCGAGATATGCGTGCTCGATCTAGCCACCTTTACGGTGTCATCCGCAAAGGCTGTTCCAGAAGATAAGAACGAAATCGTGCCCGATTGATCTTGTGTAATCATATTGCCACTTTAAAGCTTTTCCCGTCCTTGGGAAGCATAGTTTGAATAGACTAATTACTTTTTCAATTCACGCCCATCGTCTCGTAACACCACATAAATTGCCGGGATGATCAGCAACGTCAAAGCCGTTGAACTGGCCAGCCCAAACACCATGGAAATCGCCAATCCTTGGAAGATTGGGTCCGCCAAAATGAACGCCGCACCAATCATCGCCGCCATCGCGGTCAGGAAAATCGGTTTAAACCGCACCGTACCCGCTTGGATCAAAACATTACGCAAGGGTTCGCCCGAGGCTTGTTCATGACGAATAAAGTCGACCAGCAAGATCGAATTTCGAACAATGATTCCCGCCAGCGCGATAAAGCCAATCATCGATGTCGCGGAAAACGGCGCGCCAAAGATCCAGTGGCCGAACATGATGCCGATCAAGGTTAGCGGCACGGGAGTCAAAATCACCAAAGGCAATTTGAAACTGCCAAACTGGCCCACCACCAACAGATAGATGCCGACCAAAGCAAAGGCAAAAGCAATGCCCATGTCGCGGAAAGTAATATAAGTGACTTCCCATTCGCCATCCCATAACAAGGTGATCTTGCTTTCGTCCGCAGGCTGACCCGCGTAAGAAATTTCGATGTCTGTGGCGCCTTGTTGTTTCAGGGCTTCTTCGACCGCGAACATGCCATAAATAGGGGCTTCGAACTCGCCCGCCAATTCAGCCGTGACCATAACGGCCGAATGACCATCGCGTCTGAACATCGGATACGATGCGGTTTCATGAACAATACGCACCACGTCGCCAAGTTCAACAACCCGTCCGGTATCGCCCGCAGGCCCCGGAGCCGAAATAGGTGTAGACAGCAAACGTTCGGTCATCACCAAGCCAGATTTTGGCAGGCGTACGGCAATTTCGATTGGATCAATACCGCCACCGCGTTGGGAATAACCAACGGATTTACCACCGACCAAGCTGGCAATGGTATCGTAAAGGTCCCGTTCTTGAACGCCGTGAAACTCAAGGTTTTCTTGGTCAATTTGCAACAATAAACGGGGAGCCGGATTGCCCAGGCTATCGTCCACATCCACCACATAACCGACACTTTCAAAGGCGGCACGGACTTTGGCCGCGGCTTCGCGTCTGGCTTCGGGGCTCGGTCCATAAATTTCAGCCAACAAGGTGGCCAAAACCGGCGGTCCCGGTGGGACTTCGACAACTTTTAAAGACGTGCCAGCCGGAACTTTTAAGTCCACCAAGCGTTCGCGCACGTCCAAGGCCACAGCATGGCTTTGACGATCGCGTTCGCCCTTGGGGCTTAGGTTGATTTGCAATTCACCCATCCACGGTTCGCTGCGCAGATAATAGTGACGCACCAGACCGTTAAAGTTAAACGGCATTGCCGTGCCCACATAAGCCTGCATCGATACCATTTCGGGCAGGTCCTGCAATCGCAGGGCAATCGCCCCCATGACCCGGTCTGTAATTTCCAGACTGGTGCCTTCGGGTAAATCAACAACCACTTGTAGTTCTGATTTGTTATCAAACGGCAACAGTTTGACCGTCACCGATTTGGTGGCAAACAACGTCACCGATAACGCCGTGGCAATGCCCACAACGATCAGCAAATTGATTGAATTTTTGCGACCCACAAGAACCTTTGTCGCTATGCGTTTGTAAAATTCGCCTAAGGCTCCGGGGCCGTGAACGCCTTCACTTTTGGGCGGTTTGCCATTCCAAAACGTGATTTTGTACAGCAGCCACGGGGTAATGATCACCGCGACAAAAAACGAAAACACCATAGCGGCGGATGCATTGGCGGGAATGGGGCTCATATACGGTCCCATCAGGCCCGATACAAACATCAACGGCAACAACGCCGCAACAATCGTCAGCGTGGCAATAATAGTAGGATTGCCGACTTCTTTGACCGCTTCAACGGCGGTTTTTAAGGGGTCTTTATAATTGGTCATCTGCCAATGGCGAACGATATTTTCGACCACAACAATGGCATCATCCACCAAAATACCGATCGAGAATATCAACGCAAACAAGCTGACCCGGTTAATGGTAAAGCCCATCATATACGACGCAAACAAGGTCAGTAAAATGGTCGTTGGCACCACCACCGCCACCACAGAACCTTCACGCCAGCCCAAGGCCCAGCCCACCAAAAGCACAATGGAAATGGTCGCTAGACCTAAGTGAAACAACAGCTCGTCAGATTTTTCCAACGCGGTTTCACCATAATTTCTTGTGATCACGGCTTCRATATCGTKGGGCAAAAKTKTGCCTTTGACCAAATCCARACGSYGCACRATRTCATCGGCCACYTGCACGGCATTYGCRCCCTTRCGTTTGGCCACRGCMACGGTSACGGCCGGMACRGTTTSMAGSCCATCGKCGCTTTTGACCATGTGCCARACSCKGCTTTCTTCGGGTTTCGATCCCATCACGACCTTGGCCACGTCCTTGACGTAAACCGGACGACCATCACGTGCGGTGATCATCAACAGGCTGATATCGGGAACACCAATCAAGGTTTGCCCGGCCAAAACGGGAATAGATCGGCCACCGTTTGGACCGTCATCGCGGATACGTCCGACAAAAGAGGTGCGGTTTGCGCTTTCCACTTTATCAATCAATTGGCCCAACGTCACACCGTACAACGCCAAGCGTTCAGGGTCGGGTTCAACGCGAATTTGATCGGCGCGACCGCCCACGACAAAGGTCAAACCAACATCGTTCACCTTGATCAGTTCATGTTTTAATTCTCTGGCAATCTTGAACAATGCGTTGTCATCCCAACGCTCAACATTGCCGGACGTTGGCGCCAAGGTGATGGTGACGATGGGCACATCATTAATGCCGCGCCCAATGATCAGGGGTTCGGGAATGCCAATGGGAATACGCGAAATATTGGCGCGAATTTCATCGTGCACCCGCAAAATCGCGGTGTCTTCGTCGGTGCCCACGTCAAAACGCGCCGTCACCATGACCCGGTCGTCTTCTGACAGGGAATACACATGTTCGACTTCGTTGATGCCCTTGATGATGTCTTCTAAGGGTTTGGCCACCAATTCCATCACGTCTGCGGCTTTCAGGCCATTGGCTTCGATCAAGATGTCGACCATCGGCACGGAAATTTGTGGTTCTTCTTCACGCGGCAACGCCATCAGCGCCACCATGCCCAAAGCCAACGACGCCAACAAAATCAAAGGCGTCAGCGGCGATTGCAGGAAATATTTGGTGAGATGTCCAGATATGCCAAGATTTTTCATGTCTATTGACCCGACCACTCAGCCAAAACATCGCCAACGACTAAACCCGACAGAATTTCAATGTGGCCATTTTCGGCGATACCGGGTTGCACAACCACGTCCTGACCATCTTGCAAACGTACATAAAACAAGCCATGGCGGATGGTGAGATAAGCTTTTGGCACCATCAAGACCGTGCGTTCGCCCGTGCCAACCCACACGCGAATGCGTTCGCCGACAAAAAAGTCGCCAAGGTTTTCAACCTCAACGTCCGCAGAAACGCGGCCATTTTTGATTTCCGGATAGATTTTGCGGATAAAGCCCGTGCGGATTTGATCTTCGTTGTCTTGGGCCAGACTGCCCAATCCCCGTTCGGCAACTTGAACTTCTTCGCCTTCTTTGATGAAACGCGCATGACGTTCGGGCAGTTGCAAACGTAAAATATAAGCCTCGGCCGCCATAGACGCCACGGCTTCACCGGGCAAGACCACCGCACCCTTGGTCACATGAACATTCAGCACGCGGCCTTCGGCGGGGGCTAAAACATCCCCTTCGGCGCGGGTTTGCTGCAAAATTTGACGTTCCGCCACAATCGAGGACAAGCCTTTTTGAGCAACGTCTTGGGCCGTACGGGCTTCATCAAGACGCGCTCGCGGCACCGTGCCGGTCGCATATAGCTTTTCCATCCGCACCAAAGCCGTTTTTGCAAGATCGCGCTGAGACACCTGAGATTCAACACGGGCGTTCAAAGATTTCATTTGCAAAGCCAGCTTTTCATCAACCACACGGGCGATTTTCTGACCCGCCGTTACAGTCGAGCCTTCATCCACCAGCAATTCAACAATGGTACCGCCAATGCGCGTACGTGCGGCAACAATATCAACACTTTGCACCGTGGCAAAAACAGCTTTCCGGTCTTCGACAATGGACGATTTCACCTGATAAGAGAGGCCTTGGGCAAAGGAGTTTGTCGCAAGAATCATCCCTGCACACACAATAACCGCTGAACGAATAACCTTCATAACTTATGACCTTCAATCAATTTCGTAGACCCATATAGAGTATGCCCGAGTATTTTACTCTTGCATAAGTAAATTGGTATGGCATAGAGTATATGCAAGTGCTTTAAATTAGCAAACGCTAATATTGCTTTTACAGGAGTTTTTTTCGTTATGAGTGTTGATAGAATTGTTTTCGCAATGGCGGGTATCTTTATTTGGGGTGGTCTTGGTATTTGGTACATGACCCAAGAACCTTTGTGGTTGATCGTTCCAGCCTTTGTTGGCGCAAATATGTTCCAAGCAGCCTTTACCGGATTTTGCCCAATGGCGATGATCTTGAAAAAGTTCGGCGCAAAACCCGGACAGGCTTTTGATTAAGACTTAAATTGACTTAGGGTTTAGACCCTAATCCTCAAATGCCCGTTGTTCGTCCACGCCCGCTGGGTCTTGGTGGATCAGAACTTCGGCATTTGGGAAGTCATTTTGGATTTTTTTCATGATGACTTCTGCGATCTCGTGGGCTTCTCTCAGGCTCAGGTCGCCATCCATTTCCAAATGCAATTGAATAAACACATCTTGGCCCGAATGACGGGTGCGCAGATCGTGAAAACTGATCACTTGGGGATGAGATTTAGCCAACTCGCCAATTTTGGCCCGGTCATCATCTGATAATTCCCGGTCCATCAAAATATGATAGGCCTCGACACCGATGCCATAAGCCCCATACAAAATGTAAAAGGAAATGGCGATGGCGAACAGCGGGTCGGCCATCGACCAGCCCAACCGTGTGCTGAGGAACAACGACACGATAACGCTGATATTGACCAGAATATCCATGGTGTAATGGGCACTGTCGGCCGAAATAGCCACGGACCCGGTGCGTTTCACCACACTTTTTTGAAACAAAACCAAGGCCATCGTTGCCACAATAGAAAACACCATCACGGCGTAACCAATCCCTGTATTGCTGATGGCGCTGGGATTGTACAAACGTTCCCCCGCTTGCAATAACAAGAACACGGCAGAGCCTGAAATAAACGCGGCCTGAGCCAATCCAGCCAAGCTTTCAGCCTTTCCATGGCCAAAACGATGTTCGGTATCGGCGGGCTGCAAGGCATGACGCACGGCCAATAAATTGACCATAGACGCAGCAAAATCCAAAAGAGAGTCCACCAACGTCGATAGCAAACTGACACTGTCGGTCATCACCCAAGCAACAAATTTAACTGATACCAGCAACACCGCGACGGATACGGCGGCGTATGTGGCCAACGTCATTAAACGTGCGGCAGTGGCTTTATCAAGGGGAGGTCTGGAGTGCGTCATGGGTAAAGGCGTTCCTTTTCCCATTCTGCATTCCCCTCACCTGAGCGCACATAAATCACCCGTTCATGAAGCCTAAACGGACGATCGTGCCAAAATTCTATGCGTTTGGGGATGATGCGAAAACCGGACCAAAATTCAGGGCGCGGGACTTTGCCAAGGGCATATTTCGCCGCATATTTCGCCACGCGGGCTTCCAATTCAAACATGCCATCCAAGGGTGTTGATTGTTTAGACGCCCAAGCACCGATACGGGAATCTCTGGCGCGGGACGCAAAATATTCATCGGCTTCTTGATCCGTAACAGGCTCAACAGCCCCCACAACGCGGACCTGACGACGCAGGCTTTTCCAATGGAACAACACCGCCGCCACCGGATTTTCCTGAAGCTCCAAAGCTTTTTGACTGCCCAAGTTTGTGTAAAAAACAAAACCTTGCTGATCTGCACCTTTTAACAAAACCATGCGCGACGATGGCACGCCGTCCGCCGTTGCCGTGGACAGGGTCATGGCGTTGGGATCATTGATTTCTTTGTCGGTGGCCAAGTCCAGCCAGTCTTGAAAGAGATCAATAGGATCAATTGAAGTCGGAAATGCCGTCATGTCAAAAACCTATTTATTTATCGCTTATAACGATTTTCTTTAAAATGTTAACGCGTTATTTACCATGGATATAGTGAAATGAACATCGGCCTTATAAGAATCACCTTCCGTTCATGAAAGACATTTTACCAAATGATTTCGATCCCGTCCCGTCAATATTTCCCAACCCGACTTCTGCGTGCAACGGCGACGTTGTGCTTGATGATAGCGTTAGGGGCGTGTTCATGGAATGAAGATCGTACGGGTAAAATTGGCGGCGCCGTTGGTGGTATTTTAGGCGGCATTGCCGGATCAAATGTCAGCAATGGAAGCGGACGCACGGCCGCCATCATTTTGGGCGCCACATTGGGCACCATGTGGGGTGAAGACATCGCCCACGGCATGAGCAACGCAGATAAAATATTTGCCGAACGCACCACCAAAGATACTTTGGAATACGGAAAACCCGGCGAAAATACAACGTGGTCCAACCCCGAAACCGGGAGTTCCGGAAACGTTGTGGCGAACGAGACTTATACGAACAAAGACGGTGAAAACTGTCGTAATTTTGAAACCACAGCCCATATTGAAGGTGAAGACCGCACCACGACCGGCACCGCCTGTAAGATGCCCGATGGTGAGTGGAAAGTGATGGAGGATCCCAAAGCATGACCTTAAACCCATACCATTCCCTTGGCCTTGCCCAACGGGCGACCCCTGCTGATATCAAAGCGGCTTACCGCAAATTGGCGCGCAAATATCACCCCGACAGCAATGCGGGCCGCACGCGCACAGAAGATCGTTTTAAGGAAGTTTCAAACGCATATAGTTTATTGTCCGACCCGATTCAACGCCGCAAATATGACGATGGCGAAATTGATGCCGATGGTCGGGCGTACGCCACCTCTTCAAACCATTCCAGTGGGTACAGCACCTATCAACGCCAAACTCAAGGTGAAGCAAAAACCAAAAAAAGTCGCTTCAACAGTTTTTTCACAGACCACAAATCGGTCAAAGCCAAGGGCGCTAATGTCAGCTACACCTTGAACATCGGGTTCTTAGAAGCGGCGGCGGGCGTGAACAAAACCGTGCGCATGACCACCGGAAAAACCTTAAAGGTTCAAGTTCCGGCGGGCACCGAATGCGGCCAGATTTTGCGTCTGAAAAATCAGGGCATGATGGGCATGGGCGGCGGCTTGGCCGGGGATGCTTTGGTGGAAATCAAAATCATCAAAGACACCACATTCCAAAGTGAAGATTTAGATGTCTACAGCGAAGAAGCCGTGACCCTTTCCGAAGCTTTATTGGGCGGGCGCATCGAAGCCCGCACCGTGCACGGCCCGGTTATCATCACTGTGCCCGAAGGATCGAACTCCGGCACTAAACTGCGCCTAAAGGGCAGAGGTCTGCAACGCCCAGGCACCACCAAACGTGGCGACCATTATGTCACGTTAAAAGTTGTCTTGCCTCAAAAGGGCGATGCGGATTTGAAAAGATTTGTCAAAAAATGGGCCGCCAAAAAACCCTACAGCGTACGCAAAGAAACCCTGAATAGCCACGCTGCGGAATAGCTATTTACGGTTCCTTTTTATCCAGCACCTCAGAAACCATGGTCAACAATTCAGACACGTTAAAGGGTTTGGTGAGATAGGCTAAAAAGCCCGCGTCCATGCCTTTTTCAATTTCGCTTGCGCGGGCGTCCGCACTGATGGCAATGACCGGAATGGCGCTGGTTTTTTCATGATTGCGAAGTTCAACCAAAGCCTCTAAACCGTTCATGCCGGGCAGGTTGATGTCCATCAAAATCAAGTCTGGCAAAACTTTGGCCGCCGTGGAAAGGCCAATTTCGGCGGTGTGGGCGACTTCTAATTTTATACCTGAAAAGTCTTCTAAGATTGTTTCCATCAACGTCACGTTGCTGGGATTGTCTTCGATATACAAGATCGTCCCTGTGCCAACGCCATACACCTCTAAACCAACGCTGGGTTCGGAAATATCGGTGACCTTTATCAATTGATTGTCGGCTAAGGGTAATTCCAACCAGAACACAGACCCGGTGCCTTCGGTGCTTTCAAAACCAATGCGACCGCCCATGGCTTCCAACATGCGCAGCGTTATGGTCAAACCAATTCCCGTGCCTTCGACATCGGTATTTTCATGACCCAAACGCGAAAACGGAACGAACAATTCAGATTGTTTATGCGCCGGAATGCCGACGCCCGTATCCCTAATCGATATCCGTTCGAACCCATCATCTGTATCAGCACTGGTGATGGTAACGGTGCCGTCTGGGCGATTATATTTTATGGCGTTGGACAACAAATTAAACAAAATTTGTTTTAAGCGAAGCTTATCGGCTTTGACAATTTTTTCAGAAAAACCTTCGACCTTAAATTTGATGTTCAGTTTTTCCGTTAGGTTTTCGACCATCGGCAAACATTCTTCCAAAACCTCTTGCGTGCTGACGTTATCGATTTCTAAATCCATGCGTCCGGCTTCGATTCTGGATAAATTCAAAACATCATTAATCAGATTCAACAGGTGTTCTCCGCCCTTGATAATCTGATGCGTTTCATCTTTTTGTTGTTCCGTTAAGGGGGTCTTGGCATCCAACTCTAAAATCTGTGCAAAGCCCAAAATAGCATTTAAGGGCGTGCGTAATTCTTGGCTCATGCTGGATAAAAACTCAGACTTGGCAAGATTGGCTTTTTCGGCACTTTCTTTTGCGTTTTTCAGTTCACGTTCGGCTTGAACCCGGTCTGTAATATCAATATGCACGCCTACAAATCGTATGGCTTTGCCTTTACCATCGCGAACGGTAACACGCCCAACATCAAATATATTTCGCCATTTCCCATCTACATTTCTCATCCGAAATTCAGCCCGATAGATATCATCATTGCCATCAATAAAGGGCTGCAGAATTTCATGCGTTAGGTCTAAGTCGTCGGGGTGGACTAAGGAATCCCAACGATCCGTAGTGTGCGGGAAATCTTTTGGATCATGGCCCAACATGGTCAGGAAGATATCATTGGTCACCAATGCGTCGGTCTGAGGGTTCCAGTCCCACAGTCCCAAATTAGCCCCTTCCAACGCCATGGTCAGCTGATTGCGACTGTTTTCCAGGGCTTGTTCCGCCATTTTCCGATCGGTAATGTCGTGGGCTATGCCTTCGATTGCCATAACATTACCCGTTCCGTCAAAAGCAGGTGTTTCGGAAATTTCTAAAATATGAACATGACCATCTTTGCCCAAAATTTCGATTTCATAATGCGGTTGCACTTCGCCTTTTAGACACAGGTGTGTATAAATTTGAGCCTGTTTGTTTATAGGATTATCGGTCAGGTAATTGTCGTAATGTTTTAAGAATTCTTCCGGCGTATAGCCCAAAACCAATTCAACGGATGGGCTTACATATTGAAAGACGCCATTTTTGTCGTGTGAATAAATCAGGTATTCAGACTGTGTTTGCTCAATCAAACGCCGGTAATTTTCTTCGCTTTTTTGCAAAGTTTCTTCAACCAATTTGCGTTTGTCGATGTTGGTGATAAAACCGTGCCAAAGCGTTGAGCCATCGAGCAGCCGTTCCGGCATTGAATAACCTTCTCGCCAAGAGGACCCGTTTCCTTCCGGAAGATTTACGCGAAATTCGTCATGCCACGGCGTTAAACTCTCACCAGACTCCTTGATTTTTAAAGCAACATTTTCGAAATCATCGGGATGAATAACGGCAAAAACGGACTCCGCATTTTCTTTGATATCTTCCGGTCTCACCCCATAGATATCTTTAATGCCACGGCTTGCAAATGGGAAACAGGTCGTGCCATCTGCTCGTTGTAAAAATTGATAAATAGCGCCCGGAACTTGGTCGGCCAAATTTTCTAACAAGCCTTCGGTGGCGCGAAAGTCTAGGGTTTTTTGTTCAACGCTTCGCTCTAATTTATCTTTGGCGCGGTACAAAGCTTTGTTTAAATTCATGATACGCAAGATAAAAACGATCACAGATATTAAGATAAAAATGGCAACAGCCGAAATCAAAGTTTCATATTTATGCAAGACATCGGCGAAATTAAAATCATTGGGCACGCTAAAAGGACCCGTCCGTAAATTTTCCATCAACACGCGAACAGTCCGGTAATCTTTAGGCACAATCCATCCGGCATACCCCCCTGCTTTGGCGGCTTCATGATCGGGCGAAAGATTAAAAAGAGCCAGCAGCACGGATTTTGCCAGATCATTCGATGTGTGGGTTAATTTTGAAATCGGCCATTCTGGATACAGATTTGTTGAATGCACAAACGGAAAGCCATCGGTTTGCCTTTGCCCCAAAACTTTAAGGTCGGCCAAATCAATGCGCCCTTCTTGGCTCATGGATTCTAAAATGCTGGTGCGCACGGTTCCCGCATCAATTTCCCGATTGATCACCCGCGTCACCACATCATCATGGGGCATGCCATTAAACAAAAGCTCGCTAAAATCGGTTAAGGGATCAACGCCGGACGCTAATAAGCTTTCCCAGCCCACCAAAAAACCACCCAAAGAATAACGTCCAACGCCAATGAAGCTTTTTCCGTCCAGGTCTTTAAGGCTGTTAATATCGTCGCGATCTGAACGCGTGAAAATCACCCCGCCAAAACGGTCAATCTCGATTCCCTGCACCATTTTTTTTAACGTTGCTAACCGTTCGATGCCATCGTGCACCACCAACGTTATATAATGACCACTGTTGGTCAGGACAAAATCGATTTTGCGTTGCTCGGTGGCTTTTTCAAGTTCCGGATAAAACATAGGAACAATCTGAAAGGAATAACCGGGGATCGTATCTGTCAGATACTGAGCCGTTGGCGTCCATTTTTTCAGAGTCTGGTCTTTTGAGCGGAACGAAAGCACGCCAATGCGCACTTCTTCTTCATCTGCGGCCTGTACAGGAACGGCGAAAGCAAAAAGTTGCAAGAAAAGAAGGAATGTCAAAACAAAGCGCACAATGTTTGGCATGATCTTTGTTCCCTTTTCTCGTAACCATCTAAACTACATTCTTCTTGTGAACGATTCTAAGGCATACAACTTATATTGAAAAGATATGTTTACACTCGAGCCAACCTTTTTATTTTATATGATAAATAATTATGCACTGCGTTCAAATAACTGGCGTAATGTGCGCGCCATGTGTGTCGAATCCTGGTTTGTCAGAGCCTGTTGCAAATCGTCCTGCCACTTGCGTCGTCCCGGCGAAACAAGGTCATCTGGGTCCGGTGTAAGCCCCAACCCATAGGCCAATTCTAAGATTGTGACGGTTTCCACATCACGGACCAACAACCAGTCCCCATGATCGCTTTGGTCCGCAAAACCTTTTTCGCGAAGCACTTCCAGGGCTTCTTCCAATTCGTCCGCACGGGCAACGCTGCGGTTGGGATTCACGTCGTCTTGGTGTCTGGATTTTCGCCACAGATTTTCCAAGGCCGCCATACACGTTTCCAATTGGCGCGCAGGGGATAAATGTTCAAAACAATCTTCAAAACGTGGACGTCCCCATTGGCTGAGGCTGGCGGAAACTTGCGCACCAATCAATACAATGGCCCAACTAACATACATCCAAATCAGGAATATGGGCAACGTCGACAAGGCCCCGTAAATGGTCTGATAGGCTGGAAATGTGGTGATGTACAAAGCAAACAATGTGCGCACAACTCCGAACAACACCCCCGCCGTTAAACCGCCGATTAAGGCATCACGCAGGCGCACATGTTTGTTGGGCACAATCGCATAAAAAACCGAAAAGGCCCCAATCGCCAAAACCGTCGGCATCAGTTTGGTGACCACGCCGCCAAAGCCGGAAAAAACCTCGCCTTCGACAAACGACGTCACCACCAACAAATACGTGCCCAAAGACAATGATCCACCCAACAACAAAGGCCCCACCGTCAGCACCGCCCAAAACATCAACAGGCGCGGCACAAAGGCTCGCTTGGTCGTAACGCGGAAAATCTTGTTCAAGGCGACTTCGATGGTCGACAGCAACATGATCGCCGTCACCGCCAAGGCAAGCGTGCCCACGGCGGTTAATCCCTCTGTCTGAGAGATGAATTGATCGAAATATTGACCAACGCCATCCACCGATTCGGGCAAGAAGTTTTCAAACAAAAGCGATTTGATCTGCCCTTGAATATCGTCAAAGACCGGAAAGGCCCGCAAAATCGCAAAAACAATGGTCCCCAAAGGCACCAAAGCCAGCAACATGGTATAGCTCAACGCCGCCGCAATGCGCATGCATTGATCTTGCCCAAAACGCCGCATCACCAAACCTGAAAAGGCCTGTAAATCCTTTATAAATATACGATTAGGCTCAATTTGCTCTGGCGCAACACGGTTTTTATTATTATCTGAATTGTTCATTTTTCAACAACAATCTATTAACCCAATTGGTGCATGATACACAACAAACGCGCCAAACTGAAACGATCTCGCAACCATGCCTTTTCAGCACGTGATTGTTTCGTGTAGGATGGCCTTTGACACGTTAACTTTTCTTTTGAAAAAGACAGGAACCTGAATCAATGAGCACAGCTGGGCCACTTATGGCTGGAAAACGCGGCCTCGTCATGGGCGTCGCCAACAACCGTTCCATCGCTTGGGGCATTGTTCAGCAACTTCATGCCCAAGGCGCCGAAATCGCGTTCACCTATCAGGGCGAGGCCTTGAAAAAACGGGTTAAGCCTTTGGCAGCCGAAGTCGGCTCAGATTTTTTGGTCGAATGCGACGTCACCGATATGGACAGCGTCGATCAAGTGTTTAAGGAAATTGGCGAGCGTTGGGGTAAACTAGACTTCATCGTGCACGCCATCGCGTATTCCGACAAAGACGAACTTAAGGGCAAATACGTCGATACCACGCGGGAAAATTTCCAACGCACCATGGATATCTCGGTCTATTCCCTGACCGCCATCACCCAACGCGCCGTGCCGTTAATGACCGATGGTGGGTCAATCATCACGCTCACCTATTATGGCGCCGAAAAAGTCATCCCCCATTACAATGTCATGGGCGTGGCCAAGGCCGCATTGGAAGCCAGCGTACGGTATTTGGCCGAAGATTTGGGCCGCAGCAACATTCGCGTCAATGCACTCAGCGCCGGACCCATGAAAACTTTGGCGTCCAGCGGTATCGGTGATTTTCGCTATATCTTAAAATGGAACGAATTGAATTCCCCCATGCGCCGCAACGTGACTTTGGAAGACGTGGGCGGAGCTGGATTGTACCTGTTGTCATCTTTGTCCAGCGGCGTCACCGGCGAACTGCATTATGTGGATTGCGGCTATAACACCGTGGGTATGAAGGCCGTTGATGCGCCCGATATCTCGACTGTTTAAATAGCGTTTAAATAAAGAAAGCAAAAATATGTCTGGCAATTCCATTGGCGAACTGTTCCGTCTGACCACGTTTGGCGAATCTCATGGGATCGCCATCGGTGGCACCATCGACGGGTGCCCGCCCGGCATTAAACTCTGCGAAGCCGACATCCAGCCGTATTTGGACAAACGTCGCCCCGGACAATCCAAACACACCACCCAACGTCAAGAAGCGGACATCGTGAAAATATTGTCCGGCGTATTTGAAGGCAAAACCACAGGTACGCCCATCGCTTTGCTGATCGAAAACACGGATCATCGGTCGAAAGATTACGGCGACATCAAAGACAAATTTCGCCCCGGTCATGCCGATTTTACCTATACGGAAAAATATGGCTTTCGCGATTATCGCGGTGGCGGACGATCTTCTGCCCGCGAAACCGCCGTACGCGTAGCCGCCGGAGCCGTGGCGCGTCGTGTGTTGGAAGAAAAAATTTCTAAACGCGTGAAAATTCGCGGAGCCTTGGTTCAAATGGGCCCCATCGACATTGATGCCAGACGTTGGACGTGGAGCCAAATCGACAAAAACCCCTTCTTCTGCCCCGACGCCAAAACCGTGCCCTTGTGGGAAGAGTTATTGGGGCGTGTGCGCAAAAGCGGGTCCAGCATTGGCGGCATCGTCGAAGTTCAGGCCACGGGTATTCCCGCTGGATTGGGCGAGCCGGTGTTTGATCGTTTAGACGCCGACATCGCCAAAAGCCTGATGTCTATTCCTGCTGTCAAAGGTGTGGAAATTGGTGCGGGTTTTAGCTCGGCTTGCTTAACGGGTGAAGAAAACGCCGACGAAATTCGTACGGGCAAAAATGGCCCCGAATTTCAAAGCAACAATTCAGGCGGCACGCTGGGCGGCATTTCCAGCGGCCAAGACATCATCGCGCGCATGGCGGTCAAACCCACCAGTTCGATTTTGACCCCGCGTCAAACCATCACCACCAAGGGCAAAAACACAGATATCATCACCAAGGGCCGTCACGACCCGTGCGTCGGTATCCGCGCCGTCCCCGTAGCCGAAGCCATGCTGGCTCTAACCCTCGTCGACCATTACCTGCGCTTTAAGGCTCAGTGCGGTTAACCCGGTTAACCCACCCTYCCCTGCAAAAAGAAAATGGCGTCAACGGCAATGTTATTTTTTGCCAATTGACGCCACTTAATCTTCGGTCACACGAAAAAAATGAACGATGAATGAAGTCTAGTTTAAAAGACTTGCAGTCCTTATTTTATGATTTTTCTCATCTCCGTCAAAAAATATTGCATTTCATCGCTCATGACAACGCCTTGTTCCGCAAGACGTTCGGCAGCAGAAAAAACGTCTTTGGCAGATTTTTCCGTTTCATTTGCTCCAGTGGTCACTTCTGCAATATTCGCAGACACCTCGTTCGTGCCATTTGCCGCCTGTTCAACGTTTCTGGCAATTTCTTGTGTTGCCGCACCTTGCTGTTCAACCGCCGAAGCAATCGAAGACGAGGCTTCATCAATCTGGGAAATGGTTCCCGCAATACTTTGTATAGCCATGACCGCATCGTCTGTTGCGCTTTGAATACCATTGACTTGCTGGCTGATTTCTTCGGTGGCTTTTGCCGTTTGGTTTGCAAGATTTTTCACTTCGGACGCCACTACGGCAAAGCCTTTACCCGCTTCACCAGCACGGGCGGCTTCAATGGTTGCATTTAAGGCCAAAAGGTTTGTTTGATCGGCAATATCAGAAATCAAATCAACGACTTTGCCAATTTTCGCAGCCGAATCCGCAAGTCCTTGTACGTTTTCTCCACTGGTTTTTGCATCAACAGCGGCTTTGCTGGCGATCATCGCAGATCGACTAACTTGGCTGCTGATTTCTGCCACAGAACTGGAAAGTTCTTCGGCTGCAGAAACAACCGTTTGCACGTTTTCAGAGGCCATTTTCGCCGCCGTCATAACAGACGTCGAACGTTCGTTGGTCAAATTAGCCGTTTTTTTCATACTTTCGGCCGTATGCTGCAATTCGGAAGCCGAAGTTTCGACCGTATTCACGACGTTTGTCATGGTTTTAAAAACAGTGTCACCGCGATAGGCAATAACAGCCAATGCCGCAAGGCCAATCGCCCCGCCAATCAGCAATACAATGACATCAAAAATGGTATTTTCTTTTGCCTTATCTGAAACCACATGAATTTTCTGACTTCCTTTTTTGTCAATTTCGCTGACCTGTACCAATAATTTATCAACCGAATTGCCGATCTGTTCCGCGGTCGCATCGAACAGGCTCATCATGACGTTGCCACCGGTCGGGCCAGATTCAATATACGCTTTGGCCATTTTTTGACCCGTTGCGTAATACGCTGGAAAATCTTGCTTCATGNTAATAAGGGTCGAAGYAAGCTCTCTGTTTTCCATTTTTTGGGCAAGGTCTATGGCAACGATAAGATCACGGTCGAATTTTTGAGCAAATTCACCAGCAACCTCTAGACCATCATTCAAACCATCTTGGGCCCGCGTAGCCAAATATCCGTGATCCATTGCTGAACTTGCACAACGTCCATTTTTAAGTCATTCGAAACGCGCAAAAGCGGAGATATTAAATCAGTCTTGCGCAAGCTTTCTACGGATAATTCTTCGATATTGCTGGATAGTCGATCAATTGCCCAAACGGCATTTATCAACACACCGATAAAAACAACGTTAGAAAGTATTGAGCTTATTTGGCTTTGGCCTCTTAACGTCTTGTAATCAAACATCGCTTATTTCCCATTAATGACAGAGAAAATAAACTCGTCATAATTCATATTTGCATCTTCTAAAATCTGCGTAATCATCGCCATAGAAGCGTCCAACCCTGCCTTGCGGTCAACATGACGGTCTTCTTCGGCTTTTAATTTTTCATACAGTGGCTTGATAATGCTGGCGGCATAAGCACTCATGACACGACGGCTAGAATGATAGCCTTTGGACAATGTCTCCCAAAGAATCTTAAAAATGCATCGCGGCATATCGGGATGGCGAATTTTATTGTGCGGGGCGCCCAAGCAGTCATTCACAGAATAATCGGACATTTCAAAAACGTATCATTTACATACGTCATCCGACCCTTCGTATCTGTCTTGCTCACAATAATTTCATTGCGGGAAAATGTTCTTTCCACGCCAGTTAAATAAGTGCTCTCAGCCATTGGGGTCCCCTGTATGTATGGCTTATACTAAAAGTATAATATCTAAAATATTCATCCACCTCATGAGAATGCGGATGACTTTTAGAATTACGCCAATAAGTAGTCAATGTATTTTTAACTGTGGGGAAAAAAGATATCAACCCTCGCAATATAGGGGTTTTAATTCTCCATATACTTAAAAAAGACTAGACTGAAGCGACTAGATAACACAAATTAAATAATCTATATAAAACAATAATTTCTACCATTCCAAGCCGTACGGTGAAATTAAAAAGAGAAGGTCCGTTCTCCTCTATGCACCCTTGATCTCCTTTACGGTCTGTCACAAATATTTCATATTTCTGTAACATTAGAGCGAGGCTTTATGCACAACAGTTTTGCAGAATCAAAACCAAAAACACTGAAAACCAAACCAAAGGCACGTGCATTTTTGACCTTATCTCAAAAAATAGGCCTTAAACCAAAAAAGAGGGTTCACATTAAACAGTGGGTCGTGTAATAACGCCTCAACAAATTAACGACACTTATATCAAGTGCAGTATTTTATGCCGGTATAGCTCAGTTGGTAGAGCACCTGATTTGTAATCAGGGGGTCCCGAGTTCGAATCTTGGTGCCGGCACCATATAAAACAATGGCTTAGCGGATAACCCCGCTAAGCCGTTTTTGTTTCAGCAACCACATAGCAACCACGCGAAATAGGTATTCATAGGAAAGTCTGGGATTATTGGGTAATTGGGCCCACAATATTCCCCATGATCGAACAAAGCCCCATATCACGAAGTAAGGCATGAATACGCGCGACGCTGAAGTTTTGGGCGATTGCATAGGTCATGGTGCAGGATTCATGCAACCTGCGAACACAACTGATGTAACCATATATGTTTCGCCTTATATTTTCCTCACATCAAACAGACTCCCCACTGAGGCAAGCGCTTTTGCAAGGCTCCGAACATCCCCGCTTCTCGGACGAGCATTCATATTACTGCACTTCAGCCATCGAGTATCTTGGCCTTGATGCTAATGAAGCGCATTCGCCCGAATGAGGCTGAAATTTTTCTTGTTACGGTATTCTTACCTCCTTTCTGACTGTTGAGGATTCCCTCTGCCTTTAGGATACGAATAATTCGATCCACGGGGAGTTCCCCACAGCAATGCTTTTGAAATGCCGTGCGCCGAAAAAGAAATTCATCTTTACCGTTTTCCTTTGTGTGAATAAACCCGATCTGTGCATTTACATCAGCGTTGTCGCCGGAATATTGACTCTCGCACAGGTCAACTAAGTCGGAATATACTTCCAGAATGGATTTCTTGACTTGATTACATATATCAGCATTTGTTTTTAAGCTGGAGTTTGCGCAGCGTTCTAGGTCTTTGAATTGCACCCGACCATGGGCGAACAAAATGGCATCAAGAATTTGCTCTTTTTCCCACTTAAGAATGCCAAATCGTTTTGCTAAGCAAGCTGCTGCGTAGATGAGTGCGAAACGGCTAGCAATACGGGCGGTTTCCCCTGAGGTGATGAGTTTTACCGCTTTCTTATTATAGAACTCCTCGCGATCATTTATCCAAGAGCGTAGACTGCCTGCGTTGCGCTGTCGCCAAGCGACCAGTTCAGTTATGAATTTCTGTGCTGCAGTTCCGTAATACTGAAGTGCAGCCCCCCTTAAATGATTTGCAAAATCAGCAGGACTGTTTAATCCATGCAGGTTCTCAAAGAGCCCCATATTGGCTCCTGCATCTGCAACAATATCAGTGAACCGCACGAGTTGTCCGGTCTTGATTTCGATCTTTGCCTCTGCGGCGAGCTCGGTCAGGGTTTTTTCGCTGGTGCTTAAATAATAGAGGCGCCAGTCATCCCGTTTTCCGGGTTCGGTGAGGCGTCCTTTCCTTTCGCCGTGTGTAAGTCGGTAGGCTGTGTTAAGGACTAAATTTCCGACATCCGATGGTTTTTTTTCCGAAGCCAATCCGGTTTCATCCAAGACTAACAGGGCATCATTATATGTGGAGGCCATCGCATCAATGTTATTAGCCGTGGTTAACCAATTTTCAGAATACCCGTGTTGGCCTCCACCTCCCCATACAGATCCAAAAAATATAGCCGCGCTAGATTTGCCTCTGCTTGACCTAAGTACAAGGTTAAATCCGCCGTTTTCAGAACCTGTAAGCGAAAGTAAAGGTGGCGCAAATGCCATGGCTATGCCGAACATAAGCAGACGATTTCCTTCTGCCAGAGTCAGAATGTTGTCCTGCCATTCCTGTAATGTTCCGGAAATTGCGAAGTGGTGTTGTTGTGATAACCCTGATTTTGCCAATCGCACCCCAAGTGTATTGTCGCCTATAATTCCGAGAGGCGTTATGAAACACGTTTTGGCCCAACCTGTTTTGGAAACGATGGGAACACGACAATCTGTATCTTGGCCTTCAATAAGTTTTATTAACGCTGCCTTCTTGGCATTTGAAAGGGGGGGCTCAAAGCCAAAGGAACTAAATATTTTTATTATCCCAGCTTCTCCTTTAGCCATTTCTTCCGTGGTAAGCAAAACCTCTAAAGGGTTACCGTCTGGATCTGTTGCCTCATAGATATGGCACCAGCGGTTTAGGCGATCATCATAGCCCTTCGCAATCAGGCGAATAGGGCATGTGGATTTAGTGGGAGCTGTCTTGGTCATCATAAAATACTCCTAGTTTAGGCTCTGGCTGTGCACACCGTGCACACTATTTTGAGCGACGTGAAAAAATTACGAACTGCGTGAAAACGAAATTTGCAGTTTGCCGGACTTGATTTGAACTTTGCATCTGCAGGTCATTCTTTGCCCTTTTTATGCCCCCTAAAGCGATATTTTCGTCCTTGGGCAGTATTTCTCGACGAATTTTTGGATGTAATGACCAGCCGTTTTCCATAATGACGAACATTCCGAAGGAACAATCTGTCGGTGATTTTAATGGTATCGCCGAAGACCGCTGCTTCTTCCATTTCATGGACTTTCAAGGAGACACTCCTTGCCTGTTTCTCTCCGTTTTCGTCAATGTAACTGACCCGTCTGCAGAAGAACGATTTGAAGGTGTATGACACTGCCTCTGGCAAATCGGTCACGGATTTGGAATGGGTTGGTCGTGGAATTTCTATACTCTTTTTATAACGGGGTCTGAGCACTGCCCAGAGGTCTTTTTTGCTGATCCCAGCTACGATGAGATGAAAATGAGGTTGCCACCGTGGTGTCCAAGCGTTGTCGCTGTGGACGTTAAAAGAGATGTCGATCCCACCGATAACAATTGCCTTTTCGAGGCCAGGAAGAGCAAACTTTTTGCTTAAAGCACCCTTCATTTTCAGCGGTTCGAGCAAGTTCAGTTCACCGGGAGGACGTGAATTCTTCTCCGGCACAAGGGTGACTAACAAAATGTCTTGGCCTTCAAATAGAGGGATCACTTGGGCCCCGTACCACCGCCCGAAAAGACGTTTGCAGACTTGGCACATATCTGACCAACACCTGTGTCTTTTTTTGCAACGTCTCAGCTTTTTTGCCAGTCTTCTGCTCTTTCTATTCCCTTTACTTAAGCGACGAATTAGCTTTGCCTTAGCTTTTTTTGCTTCTGCAAGGGTTTCTATTTCCGGCAGAAGTTTGGCAAGGTCGTAACCAGACTTAATTACTGGGTAATCGTGCAAGAAAAAAATTCTCATTGCCATGTCCCCCTCTCACTCGTGCTGGTACGGCGGCAGGCTTCTTCATAAGCAACGACGTCTTCCCGCCTATATCTGACTAGGCGGCCAATGCGTAAAAATGGAACCCCTGTTCCATCGTAACGATGCTTTTGGATGAGTTTTTTTGAAACCTGCCAACGGATAGCGAGGTCTGTTTCGGTTAAATAAGCGCTGAAAGGGCTATCATTTAGAAGATTAGATTTGTCCATTTGTACTGTCCTTTTTAAAAGACGCCATGATGACGTCACTGGACAGTTTTAAAGGGTGGTCACTAGGCTTGGGTAACCCTGTATGGGGGTTACAAGGTTATCGAGGATTATTTTTTGGGAAGTTTGTCGCCAAGCACTTGGGATATTCGATTTGTATCGACTAATCTTCCCTTTTTGAGCTGTTTTTCTTTTGCCACAGTATCGTGCATATATCTAGCTAGTTCGGAACGGTGCTTGAATCCTGCAATTTGTTGAATGTTTTTGTTTTGAGTATCGACGATTTGCTTGACCAAAACCCACAATAGATCCGGCCAATATTTATCGTTTGGTTTTCCACCGATATTCTTTGATAACTCTGCAGGGCCTTGATCGGAGATAAACCGAGACCAATTTTCTGCGAGTACAAAAACGTCAAAGGCTTGCTTGCATTCTTTATGAAATTCAAATGATAGCTCTTCAAATACATGAATTAATTCCAGCCAATTCGAAATTTCATTTATGTTTTTCACACCTAATTTTTCAAAAACCAGAGGCCGTAGATGCTTATCAATCAGTTTGGCATCGTGGTTTGCTGCAGACTCCGCAAGGGTATTCAACCGTTCCAACTCAGAATCATATAACACTTCGCCTTCTACACATATTTCATCAATCTGCTTACGTCCTGGGTATTTCTGGCTAAGAGAAATGAGATCCGATGCATCTATACTTTCCCAATAATCAACGGGGATATCTTTCCAGCGAGGGTCATAGGATGGGAATTTGATTGAACCGATAAGAGCTCCTTCGGCTAATGCTTCAAGTACAGCATCCTCATGTCCCATGCCGTTTTCATGAAAATAACGTAGGATATCGTTCATAGGATAACGTTCAAGGTTGAGTTTCATTTGTCTCTTCCATTCCTAGTTTTCCCCGTTCATTCTCAGTTCTAACTTTAAGGGGTCTTGTTTGACTGGGCAGGAGATATAATCCAAGCGTCATGATCCCCGGTTCCTTGCGATGATATCGGGCAGGTTTGTGGTTGCTTGAGGCGTTTGGTGGGCGTCATCCAGTTCAATAATAGTACTAACGACCTGTATGACGGCCTCCAAAGACCTCAGGCTGCAATGGTCCACCAGCTCATTCAAATCGCGAAGAAGACACTCGCGGTCCCGGTCTTCCTGAGACGTTGGTGGGGCATAGAAAAGGTCACTCAATGGCATATCGAGCGCACGGGCAATATCTGCCGCTGTCTTGATGCGGGTAGATAAGAAACCTCGCTCGACATTGGAAATGGTATCAACACTCTTATCGATTACCTCTGCCAGATTCTCCTGTGTCAGACCACACCTCTTGCGGTTTTCCCGCACCCTCAACCCAAATTCTTTCTGAACGTCATATTTGGTCATATCCATAGTCTCCTTCCGAGAGAGACTTCAAACCACCGCGTGACAAACGGGTATTTTGTTATTAGTCTGGCATAAATTATGTGTGAAACTCGGTGTTAGGTGAAGTTTCTGCACAAGGGGAATTGATATGGTGAAATCTTGCTGAACGCGGTTGGCCAAAAAAAAGCAAAAATCAAAGATGCTGTTGATGCCAAGAGGCACCCCACAGAGGACATCATCACGTCCTCTGTTTTTGGCCCATTGGCATATTTTGAAGCCAATGATGCACTTACATTTATGAATGCCTTAATGGAAGAGGTGGGTTTTACACAAGAGTCATTTTTCAAAAATTGCAGTTCTCTTGATTTTAAATTTTGGCCACGCTTGCCTGTTGTAAATAGCACGTATAGAAAAAACTATATTGAACCTGACCTTGTAATCACTGGCAAGCAAGGAGATGATAAATACATCTTGATTATCGAGGTTAAATGGGGGGCAGAGCTTGAAACTGATCAACTCAAGGATCAGTGGAATGCAGCACAAGAACTTGAGCCATCGGCGAAAATACACCATCTCTTACTTGTGCGAAATAAGGGTGACAAAGATCAAAAGCAACTTAAGCAGCATCAGAAAAACTGCACGCACGCATCCCGTATTACATGGCACGATGTATCAAAAATTACCGCCCCATTAAAATTAGGCGGCGAAGTAGACAAAGCATCTGGGCTTAAAAGCTGGAAAAACGATGTTCATACCTTTTTGAAAATTATGGGTGTTTCCTCTCAATCTGGTTGGGGGAGTATTGGTTTGCAGGATGTATTGCCATTGCCCGATCGCGGCTGCAAATTGCTGGCGTTTCTATCTGCATATCAAGTCGGGTGGGTAAGTCGCGATATCTGCAACCCGAATATAAATGGCTCCCGAAACGGCGTGCCAATTGTGAAAAATGAAGAAGGTCAGGTTGGTTGGTCAATTCGGCTTCTGTGAAAATAGAGGTGTTTTAGGTCTTAGGAAATGTCTTGGAGAATGTAATGACTGAAGCAGAAAAAGTGACAAAATGGAGTAACGTTTTATGGGAAAGTATGGGCAACATACATAAGGCGGGACTGGAAACAGAAGCTATAATTGCAGAACTTGAAAAGCAATTGGAGGCAATAAATAGCCCGTTTACCTATGAGTATACAGACGGCGACGATACAAAAGAATATCTAGGTAATCCCGCATTCTATTTTTGGGGAACGTTGAAAGGGAAAGATAAGCGCACCAAGCTTGGACACCTAACGTATGGTTTTTCATTTTGGCAAGATCATGACGAAATGGGAGAGGCATGGGCCGGAGCGCATCAGGCTAAAGTTTATGTGGGTTACGACACACCTGCACCTGATGGTGGGGGATGGGGCCAAGAAGATCTTTTCATAAGAGGAAATCGCACGAGTTCAGAGGGTGCTGAGAAATGCCCCAGTTCTGATTTTTTATGGGAATACGTTGAGAAGGGTGGCAAGACTGAAGAGTTCCCTTGGTGTAAACGTCAATGGTTTTATGCCGTGCCACTGGGAGCGATCAATACACCAGAGGACGTCGCCCGGAATTTGATTAATCCTGTAGTTGCCTTGCTTAGTGAGAAAAAGCCTAAATTTGAAGAAACAGGTGCATATAGTTTCTCTGACCTTTCAGACAATACGACAAAATAAGCTTAACTGGCCTTTGAAGAGCTCTTTATAATTATGGGCACTTAAAAATCGTTCTTCCATGCGAGGGCGCAATGACGACGATCTCGACGCCATTCTGTGAGGTCTAGTATTTGATCATCTCCCTTGGCGAGACCTTAAGCAGATAAAGGCCGGTGGGGATGACCTGATGACGCTTGCCGCTGATTTTTGGATCGACGGTGTCACAACAGCTCAGTCGCAGGCTGGAGGTTCCATCACTGTCCCTCAGCAGAATCCTGCGTGGCGTTAGGCGGTAAGCTGCCGTCCAATGATCCAAGGCACCCCATAGGCAAAGGATGGCGCTAGAGCCCTCCTGATCGAGGTGCTCCTCAAGGAGGCCTTGAAGCTCGATGAACGGCACGTCCAGTTTGTTGTAATAAGGTTTGCGCCATGACAGACACATCCCCGTTGTTTTCTGCAGCCACACGTCTGTAGCTTTCAGGATAGATTTCATTTGTCGGTGGCTCATGCCCCAGGTCAGGGCTCTGTGCAGTCGGCCCTGACGCTCGAGTTCTGTGATCCCAAGAGAAAACAGGCTTTGACAGAGACTCTTGGCGTGAGGGTGCCTTGCACTCTCCAGCGCGACCGACACGCCATTGACCACAGAATACAGGCCGCACAGGCAGTCGCAACTCCCCTGATATTGCGTATGTCCAACGGTAAACGTGGTGCCTTTGCCCGTCATGATCATAACAGCTCTATTAATTTGCGTTTTGCTTGGGTGTTGCCGTCAATATAGCGCTGGGTCATTTCTATGGAGCGATGCCCAGCAAGTTGTTGGATGTCTCTGAGGCTGCCTCCGGTGCGATGAACCAATCTGGCGGCTTTTGTGATGAACGTGCGCCTTCCAGAGTGGGATGTGCAGCCATGTAGTTCAAGCCGTCGATAGAAAGCTGCAAACCAATTGACAATGCTCGCGGGTGTCATGGCGTCGCCACGTTCAGACCGAATAACGGGGCCGTTAGATTGATCTTCTCGCCTAAGAACGGCAAGTGCTGCCTTCAGGGCCTTGTGGAGGGGGATTGTTCGGCCACTGCACTTCTTTGCAGCCACATCGTGGAGCTCTATGGCATCTCCAATCATGGCGTTGGCATCACACACCATTGGCCATGTGAGGTTGGCTATCTCGCCCGCTCGCAAACCAGCTTTGATGCTGAGAAGAAGAATGGCACAATTTCGTGAGGGATACCGAGTGTCTTTGACTGCCGTTAAAGCGGCTTTTACGTGTTTGTCACACAGAACTTTTGCTTGTTTTCCAGCCATTTAATACTCTCATTTCATTCCATTTCCGTTCACTTATAGAATAGCATTATAGCTATAAAATGTCAAATTACTCCTTAATATCAATAACTTAGTAGAAAATATCCTTTTTTTCATAAGTTATGATCATACGAATGTCAGCGCCACCTGAAATAGGAGCTATTTAGGCGCAAACTGTTTGTGATTCAAAATCAAGATAGACGATGCAGTCAGTTTGAATACCTAAGCCCATCCATCCTCCAAAGCCTTTATCGCTTCGGTCTTCCCAGCGTTGCTTTCGCATTTTGGCAATTGAGCATAAGCGGGGGTGGCGGACATCCACGCACCTGCAACAAGGGCAAGCAAAACACGGTATTTCATCGGTTCTCTCCAGTTCTGGTTTCAAGAGAACCATTAAAACGGAGAGATGCGTCAAATGCGGTCGGGTTGGATGTTTGTTATAACTCCAAGTGTTTTAAGAGGTGAGGCATTCGACAACGCAGAACTTATGCGACTACTCGAAAAAAAGGTTTGCAAATCCTCTGGATGCCTCATTCCCATTCCCAAAAATCTTCTGGTTCCAAAACTTCGACCGCATCGCCCCAAGTATGAAGATGCCACGCCATTTCGCGATGCCCACCAGCGTGAAAACGAACGATTAGTGATCCGTCGGATTGGTCTTCCAAAGTTTGTGTTGGGTGAAAAACGTAGTCCCGCGCGTCACGGGCGGCTTCGGGGGTAAACTTCCAGACCACATCGAACGGTTCTTCCTGAAAAACGCCGAAGGATCGTTCAGCGTAGTCCTTTAAGGAGAATTCTAGATCACGCGTGAAACCCTCGTTCTGGACTTCGACGGCATGAATGTTCGTCAGCGGAAAGTTTCGCCAATCTTCCATATACGGAAACCAAGCAATCAGATAATGCCTGTGGCCGTATAAAAAACCATATGGCTGTACGGTCTGCCAACTGAGCTTGCCGGACTCTCGGCCTTCGTATTGGATGCGTACAGCACGGCAGGATTTAACGGCGTCGCGTAGTTTGTAGATGAGATCTTCATCCAGTTTGGGGCGTGGCCCCGGTCGCATGGCGTAGCCCTCGGCCTCTGTTAAGGCTTCGAGGTCTGGGTCCATACGCAATAGTTCCTGAGGTGACATCAATGCTTGAATTTTGGCTTCAAGGTCGCTCAGGCGGTCAACGGCATCGGTCCGGCCTTCTTGCTCCATAAGGGCCTTGGCCGTGCGGAGATCAGCTAACTCGTCCGGGCTAAATGAGATCAGGCGATTGAGGTATCCACGCTGAATGCGCCAACGTTTAATGCGGTCGTCACCTTCGGCAATCTCCAAAGGAAAGACCTGCTCCATAGCATCACGGAAACGCTCTGCTGTCCGGCGGCTCTTGCCGATTTCTTGCGCCATATCATCAAGGGAAAGGCCTTCTTGCGTTGTTTGTAGGCGTAGCGCCAAACGAAACATCAATTGGGTATTTTCTTGGCGCATCGGTCATCCTATTCATGGTTGTTCAAGTTTAGGTGAAATCGCCTCTTGCCACAATCCATATCAGAGAGAGGTCGTGAACCCTAATGTTCGTGAGGAATCGGGCTTCGAAAGTTGAACCCTTCAGCACAATTCGCAACGTAAGACGAATATCTTGATATTCAATTTGTTACGCAAGGCTCTCTCTTGAATGATCCTAGAAACGATATTAATGGAAGTAAACGTCAAATTTGGGCGCACATGCTTGTTGAGTAATCCGACCGAATTTGACGTTTTACGGTGCTATTTTTAAGACTGAAGCATCTGGCTTGATGGGCGTCCACTGCCTATAGTCATGGTTGAGGAGAATATTTCATGGGCCTACATTTAACTAAGTCAAAATATATTGCAGGCAGAACCTGTCCGCGCATGCTCTGGCACCTGATTTATAACCCCGATCTTTTTGCCGACTCAGAGCCCGGTTCAATTCAGGATATTGGAACATTGGTGGGCCAAATCGCTCATCAATTGTTTCCGGGTGGGGTGATTGTAAATGAGCAGGCATGGGAGCATGAAGAAGCTGTCCGACAGACCCTATCCTTAATGAAGGATAAAAGCGTTCCTGCTATCTTTGAAGCAGCCTTCGAATTTGACGGCGTTCGTGTGCGTGTCGATGTTCTGGAACGACTTGGACGAGGACGCTGGGGTCTCCGCGAGGTCAAATCCACGGGCAAATTTAAGGATCATCATGTCGATGATCTTGCCATTCAACTTTATGTCCTGACCGGGGCTGGTGTGAAGGTGTCATCTGTGGAATTGATTTGCATCAACACGGATTACACTCGAGGCAAACGCGGCATCAACTGGCAACGCTTCTTTCAAAGGATTGAGACAACACAAACCGTCAACGCCGTTCTAGATGATGTAAAGAAGCATCTGAAAGCACTTCGGGCCGTCGTGCGAAAACGACACGAACCGAAGGTGGAGCCCAGTTCCCATTGTCCAAGCTACTGTCATCGATGGGATGCTTGTCGCGCAAAAAAACCAGAGGACTGGATAGAGACCCTGCCGAATCTTCGAGAAGGATTACGCAAACGGCTTTTGGACGCTGGTATTCAGGCCATTCGCGACATTCCTGACGATTTTGGCTTGAATGGAAATCAAGAGAAAGTCAGACAAAGCTGGCAAGGTGATCCAGAATGGGTTTCTGAGGATCTTGCCAAAGCGCTGAAACCGTTTGGTCCGCCCGCTCTGTATATGGATTTCGAAACCTTTAACCCGGCAATTCCCCGCTATGCTGGAACACGACCATTTCAGCAAATTCCGTTCCAATGGTCGTTGCACCGCCTGACCCGAGAAGGCCGCCTCAGCCATAAGGAATTTCTCGCAGACGGGAACGGTGACCCGCGCCGTGCCTTTGCGGAAAGCTTGATCAAAGCCGTCGGCGTAGCAAAAACACCGATCATTGTTTATTCATCGTTTGAACGAACACAACTTGCTAAACTTGCAACCTCTTTTCCAGATCTAGCCGATGACCTGAACGTCATTATTAATCGATTGGCTGACCTTTTGCCCATTACTCGGGGCTATATCTATCTCCGGGACTTTGGCGGTTCATTCTCCATTAAAGCCGTTGCACCAGCCCTTAGCCCGGACTTGACCTATGATGATTTAGAGCTTGTATCTGATGGTGGGGCAGCATCGACAACCTTTACCCGTCTGACTAGCGGTATGCTTGGTGAATATGAAACTCCGACGGTTTTGAGGAATGCGCTTCTGGAATACTGCAAACGTGACACTATGGCGATGGTGAAAGCCCATAAGGCTTTAATCCAACGTATAAACTAACCCATAAAGGCCGAGTGTATGGTGGTGCGGGTCTCCAAACTCATCACTTAAGCTTGCTCAATTCCGTGCTGCATTTTTTGAGCCTTGTCAGGGTTACCTTTAATTCAAACTCTAAGGTGCCGAGATGTTGTGCCAAGGGCATTGATGTTTGATGTGCGACCTCAATGCCCTCTCTTGAGTTAGAAGGGTTGCAATGCCATTTATTCAATTCGTGGGCGACCTCAAGTAAATGAGGTTCAAGAGCTTTTTTGGCCTTAGGAATTTCTTTTTTCATGCGCCTGATCTCACGTTCAAGACGCTGAATTTCCGACGTTAGCTTCGCTTGATCTTCCACACACTTTTCCTCGTTCTGAACGCACTGAACAAGCCTCTGTAGGGAGGCGGGACATCGCATATTCAAACGAGAATAAGGATTAGGTACGTCACATTTGGACGCACCTTAGAAGCGGGCTGTTCTTTAAATTGGGGATTGTTACCAGCATCTATCGAGCTTTGTATCCGTGGCAATTATCGAAATACGCATTTCACTATCTGCTGTTTCATTCGAGGTATAGCCATAGAGGATTGCGGCATCTTCATGTGCGTCATCACGAAGACGATTTACGGCCTCATCAATCTCGTATAATGAAAGATCGTGATGACCCGTGATGTTGATAAAAATACTTTTGGCTTCCCCAATAGAAAGATGATCGGATAAGGAAGATGTTAGTGCTAACTCAACAGCATCAAGGTTGCGACGCTCTCCATTGGCCTGCCCTGTTCCAACAAAAACAGCCTTGTTGTTTTTGAGCGCAGCCAGAATAACAGACGGGTTTAAACTGGGCGTATTTGAATGACTCATTACGTCTACAAAAGCCTGAGCGGACGCACACAAAGATTTATTAGAAATTTCGAGGGCCTCTTCAAATGATGTATTTTCAGTTGAAATATGAAAAAGGTTTTGATTGGAAAGTGCAACAACGACGTCAGCCGATGAATGAAGATCCTCGATACCCTTTTCAGCAATACCCATGATGAGTGAGCCTTCGCTATAAAAAGGTTCGRTGACGACACAGAAAGTATGAACACCCATGCCATGCGCTATTTTAGCAATCTCAGGGGCCAAATAAGTTCCCGTGTAACGACCCATTCCGGCAACAATAATAACCGCGTCGGATTGCTCGATTTTCTTTTCAAGGCCTTGTAACGTGTCTACAGCATGACCGGAARTGCTTTGGTCGTTGAAAAGTGTTGCAAGATTTTGAGACGAATGCATTTCTAGCAAAACATTGTGCTTCGCCTTTGATTCTTTTAAGGAATKAGCATCTGTCTCGACAACAAAAAAGTCAGTCCCCATCGCACCTGTTTGGATCATATTGTTTACGGCAATGCGACCAGTCCCCCCCACACCAATTATCGTAATGTTATTGGTGATATCTACCTCTGAACTGGTTTTTGTATCTTGAACATGTGGGGGCATTCTTAGTCTCCATTATTGGGGTTACACATTTATGCATGATCAAAGGCAAGGTGCCGTGCTGTTTAAAGCGAGGGTACTGACGACAATTGCTTCTTATGCAAAAGTAACAATAGTCTCCAGAAACGTCATATATGGACGTATCTAGTGTTGGCAAAATTTCAAAAACATGTGCTCCACCCCCGTTATTACCCAGCTACTCTGAAGGAATGCGCCAACGCTTTACGCGCTTGCCCGCATGCATCCACTTTCTGCCTGATGATATGGATGGCCGTGACCTGTATTGAGTTCAACGGACTTAGAAGACCCAATCCGCACCATGATTTCCACGGCAAACGGTTTCATAACGACCGAATATGGCGCAGTCACATCATACTCTATAGCTTCTACAAAAATACATATAAGGAGCTGTTGGGATGTTGTTAAATGCGATAGCATCCATCAGTTCTTTATTGAGCAAGGTCTCAGTATCTAAACAAGGAGCCATTTTTTGGTGGGAGAAAATTGATGCACTATAATGCCGGTAAAGAATTTCTCTTTCCGCCATGGGTAACACTGTCTTTTTACGATGGCCGAAAACGTCTTTTATTTTCGACAAATAAACGTGATTTTGATTTGTCGGATAATCTGATGTTGGATCATCCCTATAACAGTCGACGTATCTTTTTGGGGATCAAAACAAATTCAAAATCTTGGAATATCTGGAATGAAGAATGTGTTCAAAAACTGGAAGAGCTTATTCGATACGATCTAGAATTTGATGGTTACCGGGTGCAAATCAAAAGGATGAGTAAGCTTGGTGGAAAGTGCGTGTTGGAATTTTTATGGCGTCTTCAAATTCGCGAGTTTTAATGAATCGTTATCCTAAGAGTGTGATGCGACCAAAACTGGCGTGCTTAAGCCCCTGATTGAATGCTAACTCCACATTGCACTCGAAAACGCTGGTTGAAGGCTCTCAGGAGAATGAAAACATAACTATGTACATGGTTATCGACTGGCGACAGCTATTTTCAAAGTAGCATTAAATAATTTATCACTCATCACTTTGGCTTGTTAGCCAGCCATACAACTCACTTAAATATGCTAATTTCATACGAATCATTATACCAAAAATCGCGATAATTGTCAAATAAATCCCTTAGTATCAAGTGGTTATGTGCATTGAATTATTTTTTGTGCCAGCGCTAAATATTTATGTATTCTCCAATATGCGACCATATTTGACGCACCTAGGCTCTATCATTCAATAATCAATAATATTTGAATGGAGAAATTGTTTTGCTTGCTCATACCGCATATACAACACAGGAATTGAGACGTCCAAAGCTGGCTAGAAAGGAGTTCAAAGAACTTCAAAGGCTGCCAATCCGTGTTGTGCTTGATGGCGTAAGGCAGCACTACAACATCGGAGCTATATTCCGGTTATGTGATGGCTTTCTTATCGAGCATGTCTATATATGCAATACAGAATTTCGGGAAAAAAGTAGAAAGTTTGTTCAGGCCTCCAGAGGTACCCACCGTTGGGTGCCGTGGAGTGTTTCTTCCAACACTCTCGAAACGGTTCAAAAAATAAAGAACGAAGGATTTAGCATCGCCGCTCTGGAACAGGCTAGAGATAGCATCACGCCAGAGGCATATCAGTCTGAATCACCAATATGTTTGGTTGTTGGCTCGGAGAATGATGGGGTCTGCCAAGAAGTTTTGGATATATCTGATATTGTATTTGAGTTGCCGATACTTGGAATGACAAATTCGTATAATGTTTCGACCGCAGCAGCGATAACGCTGTATGGGCTGTTCAAGCAGAAAACTTCAACACATTCTTTGTGATTGAAGATGCAGGAAAATTGATCAACCAGCAGTGTTTTTGGGGAAAAAGATGTCTAATGTAAATTCCGGAGCAATAGTACCCCACAGAAGCGGTCAGATTTTCTGATTGTAGCGGCGTAAAATGTCGCCACTGTAGAGCCTTTCGTTTTGAGAAGG
>NVTL01000100.1 GCA_002401565.1 Rhodospirillaceae bacterium | reverse complement strand
TCGGTGTTGATCACCAGGCGCGTGCCGACACCGATATGCGGCGGCACCATCACGCGGACGCCACCTTCGACGATCGCGGGCTTGTAGGAAGAAGAGGCGGTTTGGCCCTTCACGACGGCGTCGGCTTCGGTGACTTCCAAGATAACCGTTTTCGGCAATTTCACGCCCAAAGGTGTGTCGTCATGGCTTTCGACGATAACCTTCATATTTTCCTGCAAGAACAGAACCTGATCTTCGCCAATATCATTGATGCTGAGTTCGATTTGCTCATAATTTTCCATGTGCATGAACGTATACATGTCRCCATCWGCAAATAAGTATTGRTAATCGTTCTGTTCCAAAGTGGCRCGTTCAACGGTTTCWGAAGACCGAAAACGTTGGTTCAATTTWGACCCAGATTGCAAATCTTTCAGTTCAACCTGAAGATACGCACCGCCTTTACCAGGCTGGGTATGTTGAATTTTAACCGCGCGCCACAGGCGATCTTGGTGTTCGATAACCATGCCGGGGCGAATGGTATTGCCGTTGATTTTCATGAAACTTCACCGTTGAAAAGAACAAAAAGGAAAAGGCCGTTAAGCCTTAATTTGCGCGGAAACTAACACTCAGTGGTCTATGAGGCAACGGCTATTAATGCCGTAAAATCACGAACCGCCTGAGCGGGGCCTTGTGGGTGATCCCAAATGCTCGATACTACGGCGATAAAGCCAGCCCCGGCGGTGATCAGAACCGGGGCATTTTCTAACGTTATGCCGCCAATCGCCACGCACGGAACGTTGGTGACGGATGACCAGTCTGTCAAAATTTCGGGTTCAGGATGACCCTTTGCGACCTTGGTTTCGGTCGGGAAAAAGGCTCCAAAAGCCACATAATCGGCACCATTTTCCGCCGCTTCAATCGCTAAATGCCGGGAATCATGACACGTCACGCCGACGATTGCGTCTTTACCAACAATCGCGCGCGCCGCTTTGGCATCCAAATCATCTTGGCCCACATGCACTCCATCGGCGCCCAGTTCAGCGGCCAATTGGGCATCGTCATTGATGATGAACGCCACGTCTTTATCCTGAACGCCGGGCATTAAAGCCAGGGCTGCCGCGCGCACTTGGTCTTGAGGCACCGGGTCCCCATCCGCATTTTTCAAACGCAACTGAACACAAGCCACATCCCCCGCGTCCAACGCCTCCATCAACAAGGGGCGAAAGGTTTCAGGGTCAAAAGCGGGCGGCGTGATGAGGTAGAGTTGGCAGGTCATAAGTTATGGTGTCCCCAAAAAAGCTGTTTGTATCCTTAAAATATCAACATTTTTTGAAATTTAAAGTGTTTCCAAGAAAGTTTATCACCTGCATTCAACCAGCCAACAGGCGATCTAAAAGAAAATGTCGATATGACGTCCATCAACAGACTTATTTGAGAGAGCATTTACGCCTGCTTGTGACCTTGAGCTGTAGTCACTCTCTATTGGACTGCGCGCATTATTTAATCTGTATTTGGTTAAAGTTGCCTACAATTTTAACAATCACGAATCAATTGTAGAGGTGTGCCTTCGTGGAAGTATGCTCTGTGATTGCTTTATGGCGCAGGCTAAAGTACTTTTTACCCATGATAAAAAAATTTATAGATCATGAATTCACCTTCCGGGAATTTGCACCTATTTTCATTATAAGTTGCATATCGATTGTCTTTTTTTCATTCGTTGCAGGGGTGATTGTTTCCGGTGTAGACCTGTTTTCGCTTGAATACTGGGCTTACGGGGGGAATGGAACCAGTCGTTCCGAAGCGTTTAGAAATGTCGGGATTTTGGTTGTTGCTATTGTTGGTCTAGGTTTTGCTGTTTGGCGAGCAAAAATAGCAGATCACCAAGCTAAAACAGCTCAAAAACAGGCGTTTACAGCAGAGCAAACTCATATCACGGGTATAATGAATAACGCTGTAAGAGGGCTTGGTTCAGAAAAAATAGTCAAAGTACTGTCCAAAACCCCACGATACCAAAAAGATGGAGATGATTGGAGGTACGACAGTAAGGGGAAGCTGATACCTGCTGAGCATCCAGACGGCACTCCTATAATTGACAGTAAGACATATGAATATACAACGCCAAAATTAGAGCTACGAATTGGTTCAATATATGCTCTTGAGCGTATAGCGCAGGATAGTCCCCGCGATCATATTCAAGTTATGGAGCACCTCTGCGCTTATATTCGAGAAAATTCACCTGTAACGTCCTTAGAGCCAACGGAGCCACCATTTTCTAGGGTTATTCCAAGAACCGACATTCAAGCTGCTATTTCTGTGATTGGGCGTCGATCAAAAAAACAAATCGAACTGGAATGGCAGCACCAATTCCGATTGGATTTCAGGGATACCGATTTGTCTGGTGCTGACTTTATGAATGGGGCGTTTTCTGCCGCAATGTTCCATGGGTGTCGCCTTGAGGCGTGTCGGTTTGACGATAGCACCCTTAAGGGAACGCAATTTTTTAGAGCGCTGCTTAATTTCTCATCTTTTTTTGGTGCCGAAATGAGAGGAACTCGCTTTGACTTTGCAATAATCAATCGTCCAGCTGTTGTTCCGGGTGGTATGACACAATCCATTAATATGGGTAATATTTACGGTATATCAGTTGTGGGTGCCGACTTAACTGCAATTGACTATCTGGGTGAACCCAAAGAGATGAATTTAACTTTTGGATCGAAAGATACAAAACTCGATTATAGTTTAGATTTTGATCGTAAAAGTTATCCTAAGAAGCAACACGAAATTGGCCAGTTAAATAAATCTGGAAAGATTGCAGATGCATTAAAAGAAGAGAGTGTTTTATACAGCAATGGATTTGTTGATTGGTTCCCTCACGATTCTACAGATATGGCACTCGGCTATGCGCACGGTAAGTTTTTGGATAAAATTAACTTAACTGGCTGGCCATATAGTTAATTACCACATGGTTTTCTGTCACAACACATTAAACCCGTATGTTCGCTTCTGGCTATAAGCAACCGAGATAAGCTCATTAAACTTTTTTCGATTTTGACCCAGAACCAGACATTTTGAACCTCAGCCTACAATAAGCGGTGCTTCTGCGCGGTGCTTTCCTAAAGGTCTTTTTGGCGGGATATTTGGTCGAATTATAAAGCACGCCTGAACCGCAGCATTGTTTTGCCAAGCGTTTGCGGGTCGGTTGCGGGCAGGGCACAGACGCTGCCTTTGCAGACGTAAGCGGTTGATTGCCCGTCTATTTGGTTTTTGCCGTAAGCGGGATGGGATTGCGGTAGTTTTTCACCCGGCGCCAAAATAAGCAGGCTTCGGCCCGGTGCGCTGGTGGCGTAAACCTGGTTAATCAGTTCCTCTGTATCGTGTTGGTCGCGCCGACCGATGATGACGATTTGCAAACCCGTGTGCAGGGTTTCGGCCGCGTTGATCATGCCCGCACTTTTTGGTCCCGCGGGATCGATTGATCCGGCCAAAGCCGAAAGCGTATTGTGGGCGCGGGTGCGCAAAATTTCATCGCCGCTGAGGTGATAAAGCCGGATCAGAGCTTTAATCATCTGGGCGTTGCCCGAGGCATTGGGCGAATCCCGTACGGGTTTAAACCGCAGCGGAGCAGGGGCTCCGTCGGTGGCCGTGGCAAAATAACCGTCATCAGAGGAGCCGTGATAAGCCTCAACACTGTCCAGCCAACGCCTAGCCAGCCCAAGACGTGCCGTGTCGCCATCAATTTCGGCGAGCCCAATCGCCGCCGCCGCCATGGCCGCCAGATCGTCCAATGTGGCCGGTGTGCCGCGCTGGCCTGCGTACCCTGAATGATGCAAACGACCGTCCGGTTGGCTTAAGGTCGTGACGACAAAGTCAAAGGCATTTTCGGCGGCGGCCGTCCAATCGGCGCGGTCAAAAGTCTGCCCCGCCGACGCCAAAGCTTGGATCGCATAGGCATTCCAATCGGCCAAAACTTTGTCGTCGCGTCGAGGGCGAGGGCGTTTGTCTCGTGAGGTCTTGAGACGTTTCAGAGCGTGGCTTGCAAACGTATTGTTAGTCTTTGCATCTTCAACCAACATCAAAACACCCCGGTCCGTCGCGGCTTGTTCTTCTTCTGGTTCTAAGCGGAAAAATTCCCAAAAGCGTTGGCTATCGGCTGTTAGTACGGCGTCGATTTCCGGGCGGTTCCAAATGTAGTGGAGACGGTCAGCATCAAGACTGGACGCAAAACCTCCATTTGAAAGTTTAAGGTCTCGGATCAAAAAAGTGGCTGTGCCTTCGATGGTTTTTTTCAAGACGCRARACYCGRTNNCRYRMYWAANTTCGACCATCAAGCTCAACAGCCTGGCATTGACGTCGAGCATCTTTTCAAAATGGGGCGCTTGCCAATGGGCATCGGTCGTATAGCGGAAAAAACCACCGCCGACGTGGTCATAAAGTCCGCCCAAAAGCATGTTGTCCAAAGCCAGCAGGACGGCGTCTAGATATTTTTGCTCACCGTTTCGGATATAAGCGCGCCACAAAAGTTCCAAAGCTTCGACGTTGGGGAACTTAGGCGCCGCCCCAAAACCACCGTAAAAGGGATCACTTAAAGCCAGCAACCGCTCGGATTCTGCAGTCAGGCGTTGGGGGGTGATTTCACCGGGGACGCTGGACAGTCTTTCTTGAAGGCGGCGTTCGAGCTTGCGTACGGTTGAGGCCACCGAACCGTTAGAGCTCGCAAAGGCCTCCGCAATTTGGGTGACCATATGGCCAAACGCTGGCAAACCGCCGCGCGCCGTGTTCGGCAGGTAACCGCTGCCCCAAAATAATTTTCCATCCGACGTTAAAAACAAATTCAAAGGCCAGCCCGTGGGAAAGCCTGYGGCCGCTGCGGCTTCTTGAAAAACCGCGTCTATGTCGGGCAGGGATTCCCGGTCAATTAAAACGGGCACAAAATTTTGGTTGAGGCGCTTTGCCACGTCCGCATCGGTAAAGCTTTCGCGCTGCATAACATGGCACCAATGACACGCCGAATAACCAATGGATAAAAAGATCGGTTTGCCTGTGCGTGTGGCTTCGGCCAAAGCCTCCGGCCCCCACGCTCGCCACTGGACCGGATCGTTAATGTGTTGGGCCAAATAAGGACTGGCGGCAGCCGAAATCAGGTTGTGCGTGGCCGCACGGGCGGTCGCGCCAAATCCCAAACCAAGGGCGAGTGTCAAAACGGTCAGCAGTCTGAATTTGCGTGCAAACATCGTTTCACCTTTAAAGGCGTTTTGTTTGAGCTCAACTTTACACCATACGCCCTTAGGGACAAGAACACGGTTTCAAGAGCGGGCGCGTTGTGCCAATACAATGGCAACACCGCCCAGCGTTACGATCGAGGCCACAAACAGGCGCATCGTTAAGTCTTCGGACAACAAGAGGACTCCCCCAAACGAGGCGATGGCCGGCACAGACAGCTGAACCGTCGCGGCGCGGGTGGCGGTCAGGCTGGGCAGCACCGCATACCAAATGACATAACCGCAACCAGATGTAAGGGCGCCGGACACCACCGCCAAAAGCAGGCCATTTGAAGTAATGGCGAAATCATCCATAAAAAACAGGCTGACAATTAGGACGAGGGGGACTGAATAGACAAAATTTCTGGCCGTGGCTTCAAGAGGATCAGCCGCTCCCTTGCCCAATAATGAATAAATCCCCCAGGCAACGCCCGCGACCGCCATAAGAATTGCGCCCGACAAATCGGGGGCGCTAACCCCCGGCAAGACCAGATAGACCAGCCCGAAAACGGCCAGCGAAAGTCCGGCCCATGACCGGGCTGAAAAGGCTTCGCCTTGTCGAATGGCAAAAATGAACATGGTCAGCTGAACGGCCCCAAAAAGGATTAAGGCCCCGGTGCCCGCGCCAAGCGAGATATAGGCAAACGAAAAAAACGCCATATACGTAAACAGCATGGTGGCGCTCTGCCAATTTGCCGTGCTGGGTTTGAGCGGGCGGCGGCGCATAAGCACGATGAGGCTCAGCGTGATCGCCCCGGAAAGAACCCGGACAGTGCTAAACGTTGCGGCATCGATCAGCCCTTCGCCCAAAGCCTGGCGGCACAGCAAGGAATTGGCTGCAAAAGCCAGCATGGCGACGACGGTCAGCMCTATGGTGCGCAGGGTGCTTGGCGGGGCTTCTGTGGACAAGATATCGTCACCTTAAAAAATGTCTCTGAGGCTTATTTTGCTTTGGCTTCTTTTTCAGCAGCCAATCTCAACGCTTTTAAGCCTTCGGATTTTTTACGGGCTTCTTCTGATCTTGCTTGTTTTTCTTTGATGAGTTTTTTATCCGTATTTTTAACGGGCCTACGGTCTTTAAACTGTTCTTGATCACCGCGTTCAATAGCCGCGATCATTTTGTCATCAGCAGTATTTGGTCGTGTTGAACCTGATCCCATTACGTTACCTTCTCTGTTATATGTTGATTCCTAAGTTTAAGGACATTTGAGAGCAAAAAGTAGCTGTTTTTCTGATCTCCCCACAAAAAGAGCGATCTTGAAGGACCGCCCTTTATATTTGGGAGTGGTGGCGACTAATTCGCCGCAAAGCAATAAAACAAGCCTGCGCCGCCTGTGCTGATGAGGGCGTCTTGGGTGCAACCTCTTGATCCGTGTGCAGATGTCCACGAAATATTGCCGCCGCCGTGGCGATCATGGTGCCCGACCTGAGCACTGCCTTCACCAGAACTGGTCCAGTTGTTGCAGGTGTGGTCGCCCTTTTCCCAGGGGAAATAAGATGTGCCATCGTCTTTTGACCCGGTCAGCATATCGTGCATGTTTGGTTTGTCGCCACGCCCGTTGACCTGTTTTCCGCTTTCGTCAACGGCTGTGCGTTTGACCATGTTGGGTTGAATGTGAAGCTGGTCTAAATCAACCGCAATCAATTCACCATTTGCATTGTACCAAGGCCCAGAACCGATTCTGTCGCGTGCCGAAGCCCCGCGTTTGTTTTTGTCATCAGCCTGTGYGCTGAGATAGGCCTTCCATGTTTGACCTTTTGATCCGGCCGCCGTGGCGAGTTTTGTGCAATGAGCATCAGCCCCAACAAGACCGCCCAGATTCCCACCTTGGCCAATGCCGACGCTGGTGACAAAAAAGCTCATCGGAGCATCGCCAGCGAACGCCAACGATGCGTTCATCATAATGCAGGTCCCGGCGATTGTTATTGTTTTTAAAAGGGTCATTTTATTTTTCTCTCCGTTGTTAAGGTCGATCATGGCGCAGCGGATACGTTATGTTATTTTAAGGGGGAGTGATAGGGGCGGCCTTAGTCTTTTAGCCACAAAAAAGGGCGATCCCGAAGGACCGCCCTTTTTAGTATTGTATGTGGCTTGCCTGAATATTAGTTTGCTGCAATGTGCTTTACGAAACGCATCATGTTGCAGGTGTAGCCATATTCGTTGTCGTACCAAGAGACGACTTTGATGAATGTGCCGTCCAACTGGATGCCTGCGGTTGCGTCAAAGATAGAAGATGCAGAGCAGTCAATGAAGTCGGTGGAAACAACAGCGTCTTCGGTATACGCCAAAGTACCCTTCATTGCGCCTTCAGAAGCAGCTTTCATCGCAGCATTGATTTCTGCCATGGTTGCTTCTTTGTCCAATTCAACGGTCAGATCAACAACAGAAACRTCWGATGTTGGGACGCGGAACGCCATGCCKGTSARTTTGCCGTTRAGTTCTGGAAGAACAAYRCCAACAGCCTTAGCCGCACCGGTGGAAGACGGTATGATGTTTTCCAAGATGCCACGACCGCCGCGCCAATCTTTAGCAGATGGACCGTCAACGGTTTTTTGCGTAGCAGTTGCGGCGTGAACGGTGGTCATAAGACCGCGTTTCAGACCCCAGTTGTCGTTAATGACTTTGGCGATAGGCGCCAAGCAGTTGGTTGTGCAAGAGGCTGCAGAAACGATGGCTTGACCAGCATATTCGTTGTGGTTAACGCCATAAACGAACATTGGTGTCGCGTCTTTAGACGGAGCGGA
>NVTL01000099.1 GCA_002401565.1 Rhodospirillaceae bacterium | reverse complement strand
CAGCCACAGAGGCTTCATCGGCTTTTTGGGCTGCCGCATTTGAATCGTTTTGGGCTTTGGCGGCAACCGTATTGAACAACGTGGTCATCACCGTGCCATAGGACGATTGAATTTCGGCGGCGGGCAGGATAAACGTGGCGGCTGGCGCTGAAAACATACTGCTGACCGTGGTGGTTGCCCCGGCTGTGCTTAAGGTTTGCAGGCCCGCTTGGTTGGCCACCGTAATTTCCCCGACAGTGCCATCGATGTCGGCAATTAAGGATATTTGATTATCGCTACCTTCTTTACCCGCTTTACCCAACACCGTTGATCCACGAATGCCAATGGTCGCCACGGGGGTGCTGACCATCATGCCATCGGGGGATGTTTTGGCGATGTCCCCGCTGACAAAGGAAAATACGCCCTGCAGGACCGTCGTATTTAACGTCCCGGTTTGCAGGTCTGCGTCATAAACAACTTCGTCCATGACCATGCGTCCGTTTTCGCCAAGTGAAAAAATTGTATTGTCGACAAAGATAATGCCAACGTCTCCGCCGTCACCCGTGACCAATACGTCACCTTGAAAGATGGGATCGCCCGCAGACAACGCAAATTGGCTACCATCGGGGCGCACCACATCAACGTTGCCGCTCAGTTCTGATGCGGACCCAATGGATTCCCCGAAATTAGTCGCTTGCGTGACCAATTGAACATACTGAGCCGGAGCGTCCGATGACGATAAATGCAAAACCGTTTGAGCTTTCAGAAAAGCCCCTGTATCGGTGACCAGATCAGGACTTGTTTCTTGCCTGAAATAGTCTTGAACCAAGACCGTCGTGCCAGCGCTGTCTTGTAATAATAAGTCCGGTCCAGATCGCACAAAGTCTGCGCTCAGCAACCATTCTCCACCGGGGACCTGAACGGCTYCACCCGGTTCGTCTGTCCAGCCATTTAAGATTGAATTAAAGGATATCTCACTTGAATCTAAACCAAAAGAAAGCGCGCCCAAAGCCATCATAGGCCTCCCTTTTCAAACGAATTGACCTAAAATTGGTCCAAATGCATGAAATGATTTTTGCCCCGAAAAAAGCCCCTCTGTTTTGGCGGTGTTTTCGCTTGAAAAGCATCGGCCAGAATTTTGAAAAACGGCCAATTTATAACGATTAAGAGTACAATAAAGTCCTTAAAACCTCAAGGAAACAGGCCATTTGTATGATTAATTCAATGTGAGTACCATTGTATTCACATGGGTAGATTTCACCACGCTAAACGCATGCAGGCAAAGGTTTTGAGGATTGTTTTTTAAGAACCAAAGGTCACGGCCGCATCGGACGATTTGGGCTTGAGCTGTGTATTTTTTACTTAAATTCCTTTTTCGTCCCCGAGGAATAGACCATTGCGCGAGATAAATATCAGTTCTAACCTTGCGAAACGAGAGTTTTTGTCGTTAAATCAATAACCTTGGGGATAAAGGCTATACATTCAAATGAGCGTCATACTTGATCAAACCGATGACCTATTGCTCGCACAGACGGAAATCCGTCACCTGAAAAACACCATTCAGGCCCTGCGCGAAGAAATGGAACGGGTGCGTTTTGACAAAGATGAAGCCGTATCCACCGCTGTGTCTGAATCCAACAAAGAAATTCAGCAACTGCGCGCCACCGCCATTGCTTTGCGCGACCGGCTGGAAAGTCTTGGCTTTGATAAAAATGAAAGTGTTCAATCGGCGGTGAAAGAAGGCCTAGACGAAGCCCAACAGTTGCACAAAACCATTCAAACCATGCGCGACGAAATGGATGACGTTAAATTTAAATATGAAGACAAGATTGAACAAATGAACCGTGACGCTCGCGATGAATATAAACAGCTTCAAGACACCATTCAAAGTCTTCGCGATAAAATAGACGCAACTAAAAGCACTTAAATTGATTATACTGGGGATAGACCATGGCGGACACGCCAAAGGCACGTAAAAAAACCGGAACGACAAAACTTAAACATCCTAAACGCGATGCGAAAAAGCGCGTCACCGTTACGCATCCCGAAGAGGCCGGCGAAATTTCCGATCGCAAGCTTTCGCAAGCCGAACGCAAACGCCTTATTCGCGCCGAAATGTTGYTGGATTTRTCCCACCAAATGGCGGGCATYGAAACCTTGGACGGYGTSTTGCGSGAACTGGTGAACATTGTTTCYGAACACACCAACGCCGAACGKTCATCSTTGTTTTTAAACGATACCGAAACGGGTGARYTSTATACCCGCGTGGTGCAAGGCGATAACATTCGCGAAATTCGCATTTTAAATGACAGTGGCATTGCCGGCTGGGTGTTTTCCACCGCCAAAGGTCGCATCATTGATGAGCCCCACGACAACCCGCATTTCAACAAATCCATTGACGAACAAACGGGTTTTTACACTCAATCCATCCTGTGTGCCCCCATCATGACGGTGAAGGGCGAAATCATTGGCGTTGTTCAGGCTTTGAATAAAACGCTAAACGATAAGCCTGTTAAATTTTTAGAAGACGATCTGGAATTTTTGCAAGACATCGCCACCCAAGCCGCCGTGGCCTTGCAAAGCACCGAATTTGTCGAACGCATGCAACGCAAACGCACTCAGGAAATGGAATTTTTGGACGTGGTATCCGATGTCACGTCGGAAATCAATCTGAACGCCTTGCTGGCCAAGGTCATGGGCGAAGCCACCCGTATGTTGAATGCAGAACGCTCAACCTTGTTTCTAAACGATGATAAAACCAACGATCTTTGGTCCATGGTCGGGGCTGGGTTAGATGCCACAGAAATCCGTTTCCCCAACCATTTAGGGATCGCGGGCGCCGTGTTTACGTCGGCTGAATCCATCAACATCCCTTATGCTTATGCAGATCTGCGCTTTAATCCGGCCTTTGACAAACAAACCGGATATTTCACCCGGTCCATTTTGTGCACGCCCGTGGTCAACAAAACCGGTAAGTGCATTGGTGTGACCCAGGTGCTGAACCGCAAAGGCGGCCCGTTCACCGACGAAGACGAACAACGGCTGAAAGCGTTTACCGCACAAATTGCCATCGGATTGGAAAACGCCAAGTTATTCAACGATGTGCAAAACATGAAAAACTATAACGAAAGCATGCTGGAAAGTATGTCGAACGCCGTGGTCACCACCGATGAGGACGGCGCGATTGTCACCTGTAACCGCGCCGGGTATCGCATCATGCACATCGAAGACGAAGCTGAAATCATTGGCAAAACCACCGATGAATTTTTCAGCGGCGCCAATGAATGGGTGATCGCCAAAATTAAAGCGGTGGATGAAACCCAAATCGCCGACACCTATATGGACGCAGAACTTCATTTTGGCGACGAAGCCACTTCGGCCAACGTTACCGTCTTGCCCTTGATTTCATCGGAAGACGAAAAATTGGGTTCGATGATCATGATCGAAGATATCTCGTCTGAAAAACGCATGAAATCCACCATGAGCCGCTATATGGACCCAGCCCTTGCCGACCAATTGATGTCGGGTGGCGATAACGAAGACTTCCTTGGCGGGCGCAGTGCCGATGTCACCGTATTGTTTTCTGACATTCGCTCGTTCACAACCCTGACCGAGTCCTTAGGTCCCCAAGGCACCGTGGCGATGCTGAATGAATACTTTACGATTATGGTCGATTGCATCACCGAAGAAGGCGGCATGTTGGACAAGTTCATCGGCGACGCCATCATGGCCGGATTTGGTATTCCCATCAGCCACGACGACGACGAAGACCGGGCCATGCGTGCGGCGATTAAAATGCTCACCAGTCTCGCCGATTGGAACGTCCAACGCGAAGCCGATGGCTTGATGCCGATTGATCACGGCTTAGGCTTAAACACCGACAACGTGGTATCGGGCAACATCGGCTCGCCCAAACGCATGGATTATACCATGATTGGCGACGGCGTGAATTTAGCCGCACGGCTGGAAAGTGCATGCAAACAATACCACGCGCACCTGCTGATTTCGGAACTGACATTTGTTAAATTAAAAGGCACCTATAAAATCCGCGACATCGACGATGTGATCGTCAAAGGCAAAACCAAGCCCGTGCGGGTATACGAAGTGCTGGATTACCACACCGACAAAACCTTCCCCAACCTGATGGACGGCGTCAACTATTTCAGCGAAGGCCGCAAACATTACCACATCGGAGAATGGGACAAAGCCATCCATTCCTTCCAAGACGTCCTAAAAGCCAACCCACACGACAAACTATCAGAAACCTACATCGAACGCTGCCATCACCTCAAAGAAAAAGACCCCAAAGATTGGGATGGCGTTTGGGTGATGACGTCTAAATAGGCTAGTGCGTGGTTGAGGGCGAAGACAAAGGGGCTAGCCCCTTAAACCCCACCAAAGGCCAAGCCCCTCATCGTCATTCCCGCGCAGGCGGGAATCCAGGGTGGCTCCTCGGGTTTTAGACAAAAACCTGGTCATGAAGATCGAGCCACTGTGGATTGCCCTTCTCAATCAGCTCAATCTTCCAAGCGCGATTCCATTTTTTGATTTGTTTTTCGCGAACAATCGCCGCTTCCATGGTGTCGTGAGGCTCGATGTAAACCAGACGGTGAACACCATGCTTGTGCGTGAAACCCTCCCCTTGATCGTTTCGGTGTTCTCCCATCCGCCGCGCGGGGTCGCTGGTCACGCCAATATAAAGCGTGCCGTTTCGTTTGCTGGCGAGAATGTAAACACACGGTTGTTTCATGAGCGACAGTATGGTGCCTGATCAAACGGCCTGTCTAGATATTAGCATCACGCATATTGCCCTAGATTCCCGTTTTCACGGGAATGACGGTGGAGAGGGGGGAATGACGAGAGAAGGTGGAAAAGAAAAAAGCCCGTCATGCGCTGACCTGATCCGCGTATCCACGACTTGGCATATATAAGTGCAGGCTCCAGCTAATTAGTATGCTGTCCCCGGAATTGCTCGGAATAAACCTAAAATCAAAACGTGTAAGGAATTTAGTGTACTATCACCGTAATTACTATGCTTGGCAAAGGGGGGGCTGTCATGAATGACGAAACAATAGAAGATAAAATCCGCAACGCTACTGCCTATGACATACTCAGTGACCGAACGCTCAAGTACAAGCGCAATCTCTATATCACGTCCATTCTTGCCCTCACCGTGTTTTTTGGCAAAATCACCAACGACGATGTCACCATCTCAGGCCTCAAATTCACCCTACCCAACGCCGAAATGACCATCTCATTCGGCGTAGTACTGATCTTGGCCTATTACCTTAACTCGTTCCTGCGCTTTGCAAGTGGCGAATATACCCTGTGGCAGGAGCGTATCGACTCTAGAAGCAGCCATTACCTTGTGAATTGGAGCAACCCTACAATAAGCAAGAAACATCCTGAATACGGTCTAAATAGCGACAAAGATGAAGAAAAACACTTCATTCTGTCTCATAAGACTCATGACGATGGATTTTCAGGTCTCATGACAGACGTAAAAATCTCAAAGACGATCCACAAGGAAATCATGTCGCGGGTGAGCTATTACCAGATTTTTGAATTCGGTCTGGCCATGGGTCTCGGTTCTGTGAGTTTTGCTTTGCTGTTGGGTAAGGTGCTCGCCATGTTTTTTTGCAACTAGCGGCGCCTAGCCCCCATCGTCATTCCCGCGCAGGCGGGAATCTAGGGTGGCTCCTCGGGTTTTAGACAAAAATCTGATCATGAAGATCGAGCCACTGTGGATTGCCCTTCTCAATCAGCTCAATCTTCCAAGCGCGATTCCATTTTTTAATTTGTTTTTCACGAACAATCGCCGCTTCCATGGTGTCGTGAGGCTCGATGTAAACCAGACGGTTGTTTCAGGAGCGACAGTATGGTGCTGGATCAAACGGCCTGTCTAGATATTAGCATCACGCATATTGCCCTGGATTCCCGTTTTCACGGGAATGACGGTGGAGAGGGCAGGAATGACGGCGAATAAAGAGAAGCCGTCAAAATCACCTCACCCTAACGCCGAACCGTCTGCACAGACGTAAAGCCCTCAAATTGTGGACGGCCCATGTAGACGCTTTTTTTACTGCTGTCCCCTGCTTTAGCGTGGGCTTTTCTGAAGGCTTCGGAGTTTGTCCAGTCGGTGAAGTTTTCTTCGCTTTGCCAAATCGTGTGGGAAATGTACAGGGTGTGGTCTTCGTTTTTGGGGCCGCTTAGGAGGTTGAATTCGACGAAGCCTGGGACTTCGGCTAAGTGCGTGTCGCGTTCGGTCCAGATGCGTTCAAATTCAGCTTCTTCGCCCTTAACGATGCGAAAACGGTTCATGGCGATATACATGTTTATGTCCTTATGATCGAGTTTTGAGAGGTTAGCCCCCTACTTCGTTGTCGCAATAAAGACGCCATCCCAGTCCTTAGCGGGTGGGTTTTCTTTATAATCGGCGATGCGGTCTATGTAGAGTTCATAGAAGGTTTCATCGATGTCGTAGTCTTTGCCCAGTTCGCGGGTTTTGTCGATTTCTTTGAGCGCGCCGTCCCAATCTTGGGATTTATAGATATCTAACATTTTATCGATTTGGTCTTTGTATGCGATGAATGCAGCATCCTTAGCCATGTCTTCATCGCCCAACAGAGCAAAAATACGGGTGCCGGAGGTCTTGCCTTTGACTTGAATGAAATCAAGCTCAACCGTGGCCAACATGGGCACCTGCGTCCATGTGGAATGGCCAATGACAATGCGCACGCCATAGTTTTTAGACTGGCCTTCTAGCCGCGCGGCCAAGTTCACCGTGTCGCCCAAAACGGAATAATCAAAACGTTGATCTGAGCCCATGTTGCCGACCACGCATTCGCCAGAGTTCAGCCCCAAACCGACCTTTAACGGAATGTGTTTACGGCCTTCTTCCTTGGCTTCAATTTCCAGACGCACATTCAACGGGTCCATTTCGGCCAACATCTCCAACGCCGATATGCACCCGTGTTTGGCATGTTCGGCATCGTCCAGTGGAGCATTCCAAAACGCCATGATGCAATCGCCCATGTACTTATCGACGGTGCCTTTGCGCGCCAAGATAACGTTGGTCAGTGGCGTCAAAAGTTTATTGATCAGACTGGTCAAACCTTGCGCGTCGAACTGTTCGGAAATGGTGGTAAAGCCGCGCACATCGCAAAACAGCAACGTCATATCGCGCTGCTCGCCCCCCAATTTTAATTGGTCGGGATTTTCCGCAACCACCTTCACCATATCAGGCGACAGGTATTTTGAAAACGCATCGCGGGTTTGCCGTTTTGCGGTTTCTTCGCGGGTGAAATTCATGTACGTCAGCGTCGAATACAACAAGAATGTCGATATCACCGCAAAGGTCGCATCCAACAATACGCGTTGTTCCGCAAACATATACCAAGACCCGGCCGAAGCCCCGCCAGCCAAGATCAAAAATACAAACAAGGACCGCGTGGCCCCCAACATCGGCACGACAATGATCATGATCAAACCACCCAAGGCGACCAAGGTCAGCTCAACCCCCTTAACCAAAAAGGGCCGTTTTAAAAATAAATCAGCCGAAACAATACCCACGTCCCGGTCAATCGCAATGGCGTTTTCAACCATCTGGGCGTGCACTTCGACCCCCGGAATCAACGCATCAATCGGCGTGGACCGAATATCCAACAGCCCCACCGCAGAGGTGCCCACAAAACCGATTTTTCCGGCGATTTTGGATTTATCCACGGTGCCATTTAAAACGTCAGCCGCCGACACATACAAAGATTTATCATGGCGGGCAAAATACGGGCGGACCATGCCGCGCGCGTCCGTCTGAATTTTTAAGCCCTTCGGCTTGATCTTACTTTTGGGCGCCACGCCGATGGCCTGAATACCCAAATCATTGACTTCGGCCAACAACGTCGACACCTGAAAACCGACGCGGATGGCTTCGATCGACAGGGTCGGATACAAATCCCCACCATGTTTACTGACCAGCGGAATTTCGCGAATGATGCCATCCAACGATGGGTTCAACGAAAACATGCCGATGCCCTTAATGTTCTTTTCCAAAACCGGCAAGTTTCGGATCAAGGTGGGGATTTCGTT
>NVTL01000010.1 GCA_002401565.1 Rhodospirillaceae bacterium | reverse complement strand
TTTTGCCTTTACGTTTAGTGAATGTCGCCATGATAAGAAGCTCCTTCAATAAAGTCTGGGTGCTCCAAAATTGTGACAAATCAATGGTAAATAAGCAAGCACAAAATGGCGATCAAATAAACAATTGCCTCTATGTTGTTGAAAGTATGTAAAATAATGGCGGAGAGACAGGGATTCGAACCCTGGGAACTCGTGAGAGCTCAACGGTTTTCGAGACCGCCCCGTTCGACCACTCCGGCATCTCTCCGCAGGTTGAAAAGTCAGGACTTTTCAGGTTTTAGTGGTCATCATTTTCACGATGACCACCTAGCCAGCCACCTAAGTGGCTATGATGTGATCTTGGAACCGTTTTGTAACGCATTTCGTAAGGCATTGTCCACACGTTCCGCTGCCTTTACGACAGCGCTAGGGAATTGGCGGCTTACCGTACAAAAGCAGAAATTATTTTATTATTGCATCGACGCCGTTCTGCTAAAAAAAAGTCCATGCTTGCGGGTGACTTCAACCGGTCAACGCAACACTATAATCTTTAAGAAAGAGATGGAGTGTTGCTATGAGATACAGAAGACATCGGATTTATTTTACGAATGAGCAGAAGGCCAATATATGGGATCGCTGGCAACGTGGCGAGTCCATGAGTTCTATTGGTCGCGGGTTTGACCGGGAGCCTTTTTTGCACCTGTTCAACGGGTTTGGGTTTTTCCACCACTTTTGGCTTAGGCTTAGGCTTAGGCTTAGGCTTAGGCTTAGGCTTAGGGATGGGTTTGGGGATTGGCATGGCGATGGGCTCAACCACCTTTTCAATGATTTCCTGTTCCGGCTCGGGTTCAGGACGTGTCGCAACACCAAACGCGATCAAAACCAAAGCCCCCAGCCACCGCATCCCCACCGATCAGGCAATGACCTAAATTGCCTTCAATGACGTCCAAGAGGATTTCGCCCATCAAACCCGCAGCGGCGCCTAACACGGCATAGGCCAAAACTTTGCCCGCTGCAAAAGCCGCAGTCTGACGAAAGGCCGTAGTATCGGCCGTATTGACCGCAATGTGGTCACCACACGAGACGGACAAACTTGGCAATTAGCATCACCCGTGACGTAACTGGTGTATCCCAATCCCGCCATCAACGGCAGAATCAGAACCAATAAAATCAAGACCGCCCATTCGACGGGGCGAACGCGTCCACATTGTCTTGGGTAAACCGACGAATGGAAAGTTTCAGATGACGCCCCACCTTGTACATCAATTTCTGAACCGTGCCGAGCGGGCAAACCCAGCCACAAAAGGCTTTGTTCAAGACCACAAAAAAAAGGCCAAAAACGACAACATCATAAAGCCAAAGGGAATGATGTAATCGACACTGAACTGCTGGGTACGGACATTGCTTTCGCCAACCCGGTGATGCAATTGATGTTGCATGGGAATCAACACGCAATAGCCTGCATTTTTTTGGTCATAGGCACAGGATAAAGAAGGAAATGTTCCCGTTACTTTATCCGCCAAATAATGCCCCATGATGGCACCGCCATACACGGTGAAAAATAACATACAGACTTGAACGGTTATGCGAATCTTGGAAAGAGTGAAAAATTTGTCATGATTGAGGCTCCTGTTTTTTTATTGCGGCGACGAACAAGCGGGTAGGCACAGGCCATGCCCAAAAAGGCAAAGCCAATTCCGGCCAACAGGTTTTTGTCGCCATAAGCATCGAGGTTATAACTGTCGTTATAGGTGGCGAGTAATGCGCCATCGCTGACAGCCAAAACGGACCATCAATTAGTCTCCCCCAGAAACTCAACCTTTGTTTTTTTACTGCTGCGCAGTGCTTTTAGTCAGAGTCTCATCGCTAAGCGATAAGCCAGCGGTATATGCCCAGAACATTAATGACAGTGAAAACGGCGTTAAGCAGGATGAGGCTATGTTCACGCATCATTACGCCTGCGACAGTCCATGACACCGACGACACAAAGAACAGAACAAAACCCCAGCCTGAAAAGGGAAGGTTGAGGGCAATTTTTGTAACGCATTTTGCCCGCCATTGTCTGGCCGTCCGGCTGAGCAATTTGGAAAAGTCTAGTTTCGACAGCCATTATTGGTATAATCGTATAAATAATTCACACGGTTCACTTTTTAATATTTTTTGGGTGCCAAAGGTTGCTTTTTACATGAACAGATCTGAAAAACGCCGTCGACTAAAAACGGATAAAAAGGCCGTAAAATCTAGAACTAGGAAATGGGAAAGTCCGGCCAATAATCAGGCGATAAACCGCTCTATGCAACATCACAATGGTGGGCGTTTGTCGCAGGCCGAGGCGGGGTATCGGGACATATTGCAACGGACCCCAAACCATCCTGTGGCCCTACATTATTTGGGTGTTCTGGCGGTTCAATCGGGTCACAGCAAAGCCGCCGTTGAGCTGATCAGCAAAGCTATTTCGGTGTGGCCTAAGTATGCAGAGGCCCATTATAATTTGGGCAATGTATTCAGAGAACTTGGTCGTTTTCAAGACGCCATAAATGGCTATCAAAAATCCCTTGTTATCCAGCCGGACTATATTGATGCCTTGGGTAATCTTGGCGCGACTTATCAGAAACTTGGGCTGTATCAAGACGCCGCAAATTATTTTAGAAAGATGATCGCGCTCAGCCCTGACCTTAGCACAGCCCACACCAATCTGGGGGCCGCCTTGACCAAGCTCGGACAGTTTGATGAGGCCGTCGCTTGCAATCAAAAGGCAATTGAACTCAAGCCAGATTCTGCTGAAGCCCATTGCAACCTTGGTTCAGCATTTATGGGCCTTGAGAAATTTGAGGCTGCCCAACTTAGCTTTGAATACGCGATCAAGGTGCAGTCTGATTTTGTTCTGGCGCATAGTAATCTAGCGGAAGTTTTTGAAAAAACCAATCGAACGGATGACTTGCGGTCCGCGGTTGCTGACGCCAAGCGGTACTGTTCAAATGATCTGCGGCTTGCCCTTCACGAAGCGCAGCTTCTTATGCGCGATGGTGACTTTGCAACGGCCCGGTCCGTTTTGGAAAACGCTCCTGAGCAACAGGTCGAGGCACAATATTTATCCGGAAAAGCCCAGCTTCTGGGTAAAGTATGTGATCGTCTTGGTGATGCAAAGGCTGCGTTCGCTTATTTTGAAAACAGCAATAGGTTAAGCCTTCAAACACCAGAGGCAAAGCACGTTGATGCGCGCCGTTATCGGAAAAAAATTGAACAGTCCTTGAAATATGCAACGCCTGAATGGGTTGAAAGCTGGACAGAGCTCACGCCTGATGAAGACCAGGCCGCCCCGGTTTTTTTGGTGGGCTTTCCGCGGTCTGGCACGACCTTGTTAGATACGATTTTACGGAGCCACCCTGAAATCAGCATCGCCGAAGAAGCCCCCACAATCTTGTGCGTAAAAGAGGCTTTGATCCATAAGGGCGGAAATTACGCTGAAGCTGTGGCTGGACTTGATGCGGCTGGACTTGCTGCGTTGCGGAGCCTTTATTTTGAACAATTGAACAAGCATATTGACGCAACGGCGAAGACCTCTGTCGTAATCGATAAAATGCCGTTGCATTTGATTGATGCGGATTTAATTCATCGTCTTTTCCCAAAGGCCCGCTTTGTATTTCTTCTTCGTCATCCCTGTGACTGTGTATTCAGCTGCTTTATGCAGGAATTTCAATTGAACGATGCGATGGCCAATTTCTTGGATTTACAAGACGCGGCCACTCTATATGACAAGTCGATGCAGGTGTGGGAGCAATATCAAGCCACATTGCCGTTGCAGGTTCATACGGTCCATTACGAGGCTTTAATTGATGATCTTCAGGGCACAATCGAGCCGATTTTAAAATTCCTTGGGTTGAACTGGGAAGACCGATTGAAAGATTATGCCGCCACCGCCTTAAAACGAAAAAAAATCAATACGCCAAGCTATAATCAGGTCACGCAACCGCTGTATAGCCGGGCACGGGGGCGGTGGGTGAATTATACCGATAACTTGGAACCTGTTTTGCCAACGTTGTTGCCGTGGGCCAAGCATTTTGGGTATGAATAAGAGCTAAGTTAAGCATTTGGGGCAGAGAGCGCATTTGCAAACGCTCTAAAGTGGGAAAAGGCGTTGACTTCGGCGGGTTTTTGTCTATATTGCCGCCTTTCCGACCCAATTGATGACTTTTGGGTTTATTTTAATGCGCCGTTCGAGGCTCTGTATGAAGTCTGGCTTAGCCAGCGCCACAGGACGCGAAGAATAAGAAGAGAGCGAAACACATGTTCGCAGTGATTAAAACCGGCGGTAAACAGTACCGCGTTCAAAAAGAGGACGTTTTTGTCGTTGAAAAGCTGGTTGCTGAAGCCGGCGACACCATCCAATTTGACCAAGTCTTGATGATTTGCGAAGACGGCAAGGCTCCTACTGTTGGATCACCTATGCTGGACAAAGCAATTGTCAGCGCTGAAGTTGTTCGACAAACACGTGGCGAGAAAATTATCATTTTCAAAAAACGTCGTCGTCAAAACTCGCGCCGCAAAAATGGTCACCGTCAAGATCTCACACTTGTGAAGATCACCGACATTAGTGCTTCTGGCACAAAAAAGGCCGCCGCTAAAAAAGCTCCAGCTAAAAAAGCTGCAGACGCTAGCGACGATACAAAAGCCGCTGCTGAAAAAGCACCAGCCAAAAAAGCACCAGCCCAAAAGGCTCCTGCTAAAAAGGCTCCTGCTAAAAAAGCGGCTGCTAAAAAAGCTGATAAGGAGTAACGACGAATGGCACACAAAAAAGCTGGTGGTAGTTCACGCAACGGTCGCGATTCCGCGGGTCGTCGTTTGGGCGTTAAGAAATTTGGCGGCGAAGCTGTCATTCCGGGCAACATCATCATTCGTCAACGGGGTACAAAATATCACGTTGGTCAAAATGTTGGTATTGGCAAGGACCACACAATTTTCGCACTCGTTGAAGGCCGCGTTGCCTTCTCTGAAAAGAAGGGTCGTACCTTCGTAGGTGTGGAGCCGGCTGCGTAAGTCATTACGCAAGCCCACTCTAATTCTCAAAAAGGGGAATGGCGTTGGGCCGTTCCCCTTTTTGTTGTTTAAGGTCCCTGTTTTATTTAAGGCTCGAAGTTTATGAAGTTCCTAGATCAAGCCAAAGTGTATGTGAAAAGTGGCGATGGCGGTAATGGCTGTATGTCGTTTCGGCGCGAAAAATATATTTCGCTGGGCGGCCCCGATGGCGGCAATGGCGGACGCGGTGGCAACGTTGTGTTGGAATGCGTCGAAGGCCTGAATACGCTGATCGATTATCGTTACCAGCAACACTTTAAAGCTCAACGTGGCAATCATGGTATGGGCAGTGATCGCACGGGTGCGGGCGGTGACGACAGCATCTTGAAATTACCCCAAGGCACACAAGTTCTGTCCGAAGACAAAGAAACCATTCTGGCGGACATGACCGAAATTGGTCAACGCATTGTCTTGTTAAAAGGCGGTGATCCCGGACGTGGAAATGCGTCTTTTAAAACCAGTACCAATCGCGCACCTCGGCGCACCGATCCCGGTTACCCTGGCACCGAAATGTGGTTGTGGTTGCGTTTGAAACTGATTGCCGATGTGGGCTTGGTGGGGTTACCCAATGCCGGAAAATCGACGTTTATTTCTGCGGTATCGCGCGCGCGGCCCAAAATTGGCGATTATCCCTTTACGACCTTGCACCCCAATCTGGGCATGGTGCGCCGCGACGACGGTGAATTGGTGATTGCCGATATTCCCGGCCTGATCGAAGGTGCCAACGAAGGCCACGGCCTTGGCACACGCTTTTTGGGTCACGTGGAACGGTGCGGCGCTTTGTTGCATTTGATCGACGGCACCGAAGAAGACGTGGTCGAAAGTTATAAAACCGTGCGCACCGAACTTGATGCGTATGGTGATGTCCTGCGCGATAAAACCGAAGTGCTCGCCTTAAACAAATGTGACGCACTTTTGGATGAAGAAATTGCCGAGAAAAAAGCCGCGTTGGAAAAAACAACGAATGGTCCTGTGCATATTTTATCCGGTGTTTCGGGGCTGGGCGTGGACAGTATGATTCATGTGCTTTTTGACGAAGTCGCCGCCGCTCACCTGCGGGCCATGGATGTGGAGGAAGAGGAGTTCCAGCCATGAGTTCCAAGCTGCTCACGGACGCAAAACGCGTGGTGATCAAAATCGGCTCGGCCCTTTTGGTGGACGAGCAAAACGGCACGGTACATCGCAAATGGTTGGAAACTTTGGCGGCGGATGTCGCACGCCTGAAACTAAATGGCAAAGACGTTATCTTGGTTTCCTCCGGGGCGATTGCCGTTGGTCGGCGCTACCTTGGATTGCCCGATGGACATCTTAAGTTAGAAGACAAACAAGCCGCAGCAGCCACCGGGCAAATTCGGTTGGCGCATGCGTACCAAGAGGTTCTGGGCCATCATGATTTGATCGTGGCACAGATGCTGGTAACCTTGGAAGACACCGAAAATCGTCGTCGTTACCTGAACGCGCGCAACACCCTAAACGCGATTTTACGGCGCGGGGGTGTGCCTTTGATTAATGAAAATGATACGGTCGCCACGGATGAAATTCGCTTTGGCGACAATGATCGTTTGGCCGCACGCATTGCCGCCATGTCGGGTACGGACCTGTTGGTTTTGCTCAGCGATATTGACGGACTGTATACCGCCGATCCCGGTCAGGACGACACTGCACAGCACGTGTCGGAAATCACCGAAATCACCCCCGAAATTGATGCCATGGCGGGCGGGTCCAAAACGGCCCACGGTTCTGGCGGCATGGTTACAAAATTGGCGGCGGCTAAAATCTGTTTGATGAATGGCTGTGCCATGGTGATCACAAAGGGTGACGCCCAATTTCCCTTAAAGCGCTTGGAAGATGGGGAAAAAGCCTCTTGGTTTATTCCGTCAACAACGCCTGCAAAGGCTAGAAAGTGCTGGATTGCCGGGTCATTGCAGACTTCGGGTACTTTGGTTTTGGATGATGGCGCTTTGCAGGCTTTAAAAAATGGCAAAAGCTTGTTGCCCATTGGCGTAGCGAAAATTGAAGGCACCTTTGATAAAGGTGACGCGGTTATTTTAAAAGACAGCGCGGGCCTTGAATTGGCGCGCGGGCTCAGCAGTTATTCTTCCGGTGACGCGCAAAAAATCATCGGCAAAAAATCAGCAGAAATCGAGGCTCTGTTGGGTTATCGGGGCCGCGATGAGCTTATTCACAGAGATGACTTGGCAATGACGGAAAGCAAAACATGACACAAGATATTCCCGGCCTGATGAAAGACATCGGCCAAGCTGCGAAAGCGGCGTCGCTTGAACTTGCCACGGCAACGACCGCAGCCAAGAATTTGGCGTTGCGCGAAGCCGCCAAGGCCATTCGCACCAACCAAAAAGACATTCAAGCTGCCAATGATAAAGACGTTGCGGCCGCCAAAATCAAGGGCCTGACGCCGGCACTCATTGACCGTTTGGTGCTGAATGATGAACGCATTGAATCCATGGCGGCGGGCTTAGAAGCCATCGCCGATTTGGCTGACCCCGTTGGCCGTGTGCTGGCCGATTGGGATCGTCCCAATGGTTTGAACATTCGCCGCGTGGCCGTGCCTTTGGGCGTGATCGGCGTGATTTACGAAAGCCGCCCGAACGTTACAGCAGATGCCGGGGCTTTGTGTTTGAAAGCGGGCAACGCGTCAATTTTGCGCGGTGGATCAGAAAGTTTTCATTCGTCCAGCGCTATTCATGCCTGTTTGGTCGAAGGCTTGGTGAAAGCTAATCTGCCCCCAGCGTCCATTACGCGCGTGCCCACAACGGACCGGGATGCGGTTGGCGAAATGCTGACCATGGTTGGCGTGATTGATGTGATTGTTCCCCGTGGCGGTAAGTCTTTGATTGAACGCGTCACCGCCGACAGCAAAGTGCCCTTGTTTAAACATCTGGAAGGCATCTGCCACACTTATGTGGATGGTTCGGCCGATTTAAATAAAGCGCGCGCCATTGTGCTGAACGCCAAAATGCGCCGCACGGGTATTTGTGGGGCCACGGAAACGTTGCTGGTGGATGAAGCCTTGGGCGCGGACGTGTTGAAAGATTTYGTYACCGATTTGATKRMKGCCGATTGYGARGTGCGYGGCGACGACGCRACACAGGCCAGCGATGACCGYGTGGTGGCCGCCAAAGCCGAAGATTGGGACACGGAATATCTGGACTCAATCATTTCGGTCAAAGTTGTGAACGGTGTAACCGGAGCTTTAGGTCATATCCATAACCACAGTTCCGGTCATACGGACGCGATCATTACCGAAGATGAAACCGCGGCGACCTTGTTTTTGAACAGCGTGGATAGTGCTATCGTCATGTTGAACGCTTCGACCCAATTTGCCGATGGCGGTGAATTTGGCATGGGTGCAGAAATCGGTATCTCCACCGATAAAATGCACGCCCGTGGCCCCGTTGGCGTCGAACAATTGACCAGCTTTAAATATCAGGTGAAGGGGACGGGCCAAACGCGGCCCTCTTAGGACTGTTGTGACTGATCAAAAAACAAAACGCCGCATAGGCCTGTTGGGGGGATCGTTTAATCCTGCCCACGAAGGCCACGTGCACATTTCCGAGCTGAGCTTGGACTTGTTGGGCTTGGATGAAGTTTGGTGGTTGGTCAGTCCGCAAAACCCCTTAAAAGGTTTGTCGGATATGGCAACGTTGGACGATCGTGTGGCGAACGCAAAGGCCGTCGTTAAAGACTTTTCAGCGATCAAAATTAGCGACGTTGAACGAAAATTGGGCACTCGTTATACGGTTGATACCTTGACGGCCCTGAAAACACAGCACACAGATTGTGATTTTGTGTGGATTATGGGCGCGGACAACCTGCGCCAAATGGTTAAATGGAAGGGCTGGCGGACGATTTTTCGCACCCTGCCCATTGCAGTCTTTCCCAGAGCTCCCTATTCTTTAAGGGCGTTAAGTGGGCGCGCGGCCAAGTGCTTTTCGGGGGCTCAAATTCCTTCGGCGAGCGCGAAAAAGCTGGTGGATTTGCAAGCCCCGGCTTGGGTGTTTTTAAAGGCCCCGACCCACGAACAATCTGCAACTCGAATTCGGCGCCGATTTGCGCTATAATATTAGCCAGATGTTAAGACGCATCTGAAACACTTGTAACGAAACAAAACAAAGGATACGGCTATTTCTAAGTCTGTTAAAAAACAACCCTCTGGCAAAGATATGTTGGATGTGGTGGAAAAATCATTGGACGATAACAAGGCGCAAGACGTCGTTGTTATTCCTCTTTTAGGCAAAAGCGATATCGCGGATTACTTGGTTGTGGCTTCGGGCACATCTGGGCGTCAGGTGGGTGCTATGGCTGAATACTTGCGCACGGATTTAAAGGCTTTTGGACTGCACGATGTGCCGGTCGAGGGTGTTCCGCAATGCGACTGGGTTTTGGTTGATGGTGGTGATGTGGTTATTCATCTGTTCCGTCCCGAAGTGCGGGCTTTTTACAACATTGAACAAATGTGGCAAACGCCCGCAGAAACACCCGAAGAAACGCCAGAGCAATCAGACCCCGTCGAGACGGCCGAAGCCTAGCCGGAGACTTTTATGCGCACCCATTTAATTGCCGTGGGCCGCATGAAGGCCGGACCGGAACGGGCTTTGTTCGACCATTATGCCGGGCGGCTGTCAGATCCTGTGCAAATGCATGAGGTCGAAGAAAAACGTTCTTTGCCGTCTGACAAACGCAAAGCCAGCGAAGCCGATTTGTTGTTGGGCCGGGTTCCAGATGGGGCCATTATCATTGCCATGGACGAACGCGGTAAAACCATTTCGTCTGTGGCGTTCGCCAAAAAAATCGGCGCGTGGCAAGACGAAGGCTTTCGTGACGTGGCGTTTTTGATTGGTGGCGCGGATGGTCTGGACAAGTCCGTGCGGCAAAAAGCCCACTTAACCCTTTCTCTTGGTGACATGACCTGGCCGCATATGTTGGTGCGGGGCTTGTTGTCTGAACAAATATATCGCGCCCATGCGATCTTGACCGGGCACCCTTATCATCGTGAATAATCAGCGAAAAAAGCGTATACATAGACCATGACCGATTCTTTGAACATTGCTGTAAAAAAACCTGTTATTCTGTGCATTTTGGATGGCTGGGGTGAACGTCACGAAACGCTGAATAACGCGATCAAAACGGCCGATACGCCGAATTTTGATCGTTTTGTCGATACCTGCCCCAGATCACGCCTGAAAGCATCGGGTTCAGACGTGGGTCTGCCCGATCAGCAAATGGGCAATTCCGAAGTCGGCCACATGACCATCGGGTCGGGCCGGGTGATGATGCAAGATTTACCGCGCATCGATAATGCCATTCATGACGAAACCTTGGATGATAATCCTCAACTGAACAGCTTTATCAAAAGCCTGAAGGCCAGTGGTGGCACGTGTCATTTGATGGGCTTGTTGTCGGACGGCGGCGTGCACAGTCACCAATGGCACATCCGCACCTTGGCTGCTATTGTGTGTGCGGCGGGCGTGCCTGTGAAGGTTCATGCCTTTTTGGATGGCCGTGATACACCGCCCAAAAGCGCCAGAAATCTGGTGCAGCGTTTTGAAAGTGAAACCCGCTATATGCCGTGCATCAAAATGGCCACGGTCATTGGACGGTATTGGGCGATGGACCGGGATCAACGGTGGGACCGGGTGCAAAAAGCCTATGACTGTATGGTCAGTGGCGTTGGTGAACGGTTCGAAACCGCGGGCGAAGCCATTAAGCTGGCGTACGAAAACAATACCACCGATGAATTTATGGAACCCACCGTGTTGGGTGATTTTGACGGTATGAAAGACGGTGATGGCATCTTGATGGCCAATTTCCGCACCGACCGGGCGCGCGAAATACTGGCTGCGTTGGTGGTCCCTGATTTTGATAGCTTTGAGCGGTCGCGCACCGTGAACTTTGCCGGACTGTGCGGCATGGTGACGTATTCAGATCAACTGAAACAATATTTGCCTTCGATGTTTTCCCCTGTTGAAATGACGAACATTTTGTCGGAAGTGATCTCGAACGCAGGCCTGACCCAACTGCATATTTCGGAAACTGAAAAATATGCTCATGTGACGTTTTTCTTTAACGGTGGATTAGAAGACTGCTTCCCCGGTGAAGAACGCATTTTGATAAAATCGCCCGATGTGGCGACCTATGACGAAAAACCCGAAATGTCGGCGTATGAAGTCACGGATGAATTGGTGGCGGCAATTGAAGCCAATAAATTTGATTTTATCGTGGTGAATTTTGCCAACGGTGACATGGTTGGTCATACGGGCGTGATGGACGCGGCCGTAAAAGCGGTCGAGGCCGTCGATATCTGTTTGGGCCGTGTCGAGGCCGCTTTGCTTAACGCGGGCGGCACCATGTTGGTCACCGCCGATCATGGCAATTGCGAAAAAATGATGGATGGTGTGCATCCGCATACGGCGCACACCCTGTTTCCGGTGCCCGCCATTTTGGTCAATGCTCCAGACGGAATCACAAAATTGAACAATGGCGGCTTGGCTGATTTGGCGCCAACGGTGCTACACCTTTTGGGCCTTGATGTTCCAGGCCCCATGACGGGCGAGACCTTGATTGAATGAGCGATTGAATGAGCTTAAACCCGAAACCACTTTTATTGGTGATGTTGTTGGCTGTGTTGACTATGCCCTTTGCGGGTCTGGCAGCAGGGGTTCAAAACACGGGTCAAAAGCTTAAAGACGTCGAACTTAAAATTCAAAAAAACAATGCCGAAAGCCAGCGCCAACGCAAACGCGCAGACCAGTTAAAATCTGAAATCAATCTGATTAACGTGGATTTGGTCGCCGCTGCCGGACGGGTGCAGGAACAAGAGCTGCAAGTCGTCATGTTGGAAGGCGAACTGGCCAGACTGAAACGCGAAGCTACGCAAAAGGGTGCACAGTTGCGCGAACGCCGCCAGCAATTTTCCGGCGTGGTGATGGCGTTAAGCCGGATTGCCCGGTTTCCCACCGAAGCTTTGATCGCCCAACCCATACCGCCCGAAGACACCGTGCGGTCGGCGATTTTATTGCGCGCCGCCGTGCCCGCCATCGAAGGCCGGGCCAATATGCTGCGCAGTGAAATCGAAGATTTAGACGATACCCGTGGCCAAGTGGAAATCCGCCAAGCGGCTCTGCACAGTGCTTTGGAAAACTTACAAGTCGAAGAAAATCGTATCAACGTGATTCGTCAGAAAAAGGCCGCGTTGCGCGCCGAAGCCCTTTCGAAAGGCCGGGTCGCAAAATCAAAGGCCCGAAAACTCGCCAAAACAGCCAAGTCTTTGCGCGATTTAGTGGGACGTTTGAACAGCCAGAAAAAAGCCGATGATTTAAAGGCCGCCAACACTCTGAAAGCCAACGCTTTAAGGTCATCACGTGCGACCACGCCGGTTCAGGCCCCGAACCTAAAGGCCTTGGGCAACATCAGCCTGATTTCAAAGGCCCGAGGGCGCCTGCCTTATCCCGCCGCCGGCCGCTTGGTTGGGCTGTATGGCCAAGCCTTAGAAGGCGGTCAAACCCGCAAAGGTTTGTCGATTGCCACCCGCGAAGGTGGTCAGGTGATTTCCCCCTTTGACGGCACCGTGGTCTTTGCCGGACCGTTTCGCGGTTACGGCCAGCTCTTGATCATTGATCACGGTGAAGGATATCATAGCCTGCTTGCGGGATTGGGCCGCATAGACGCCCAAATCAGTCAACCTGTGCTTGCGGGCGAGCCCGTGGCAAAGATGTCAGATAAAGGCAGCCTTGACGGTGGCGCTAGCCCCGTTCTTTATGTAGAATTTCGACGGAACAACCAACCAATTAACCCCCTGCCATGGCTGATTGCCAGCAAAGGAACACCTAAGGGATGATTATGCGCACTTTTTCAGGTTCTCTATTGGCGACGTTTTTCGCCGCTTTCCTCTTTATGTCTGTACCGACTTCCCAGGCTTTTGCCGCAGAAGACACGGCTGCTAAAGAACTTAGCCCCGAAGAAACCTATAAATTGCTTCAGCTGTTTGGCGATGTGTTCGAACGGGTGCGGGCCGATTATGTGGAAAAACCATCCGATCAAGAGCTGATCGAAGCCGCCATTAACGGCATGTTGAGCTCGCTTGATCCGCATTCCAGTTACATGAGTGCCAGGGCGTTCAAAGAAATGCGCGTCGAAACCAAAGGTGAATTTGGTGGGCTGGGCATTACGGTGACCATGGAAAATGGCTTGGTCAAGGTTGTGTCTCCGATTGACGATACGCCAGCGGCGCGCGGCGGGATAAAACCCAACGACCTGATTACGCATTTGGATGGTGAGCCCGTGTTGGGCCTGACCTTGTCCCAAGCCGTAGACAAAATGCGTGGACCCGTCGGTAAAGATCTGGTGTTGAAAATTTTACGTGAAGGCAGCAAGCCCTTTGAAGTGACTTTAACGCGCGCAGTGATTCCCTTGACCACGGTGAAGGCGCGTTTAGAAGATGATATCAGCTATCTGCGCATTACGTCGTTTAACGGCAAGCCGACAGAAGGCCTGAAAAAGGCCCTTTTGAAACACAAAAAAGAACTTAAAGCCGCGGGGAAAACCATGCGCGGTGTGGTCTTGGATTTGCGCAACAATCCCGGTGGATTGCTGACCGAAGCCATTTCCGTGTCGGAAATTTTCTTGAGCAAAGGCGAAGTGGTGTCTATTCGGTCAGAACAACATCCCGAAGAAGCCCAACGCTTTAATGCACGTCCGGGCGACATGGTCGATGGCTTGCCCGTTGTTGTGTTGATCAATGGGGGCTCAGCCTCGGCGTCAGAAATTGTTGCGGGGGCTTTGCAAGACCACGGTCGCGCCATCATCATGGGCACAAAATCGTTTGGCAAAGGGTCTGTGCAAACCATTACGCCGCTCAACAACGGTGAATTTGGGGCCATGCGCATGACCACGTCCCGGTATTACACGCCGTCCGGTGGTTCTATTCAATCGGTGGGCATTTCCCCCGATATCAACGTGCCACAATCTAAATTGGAAGTGGTTGAACCCAAAAGCCAGCGCCGTGAACGTGACCTGCGTGGCGCTTTGGACAAAGAAAATGGCAAAGCTGCCGATGAAAAAGCTGCGGCTGAAGCCGTTGATGCTAAGGATGAAAAACCACAGGACTATCAATTGACCCGTGCTTTGGACTTGATTAACGGCATCACATTGTTCAGCAATATGTCAAACTAAGTCACAGCGGTTTTTTAAAGGGGGAGACGCCGAAGTGAAGCTTCCGCTGATCAGTAAATTAGGGGCATTAACAGGCGTGTTGGCACGCCTGAACCCTATGGCTTTGCTGAAACGCAATAAAGGTGGTGACGACGACGAACATTCAACATCGGTGATCGAAGAGGAAGAAGAGGACCTGTTTGGCGATCTTGGAGACCTAGACGCCCGAGACGCCGAAATTAAAGCCGCCGCCGTAGAAGCTTCTGGCACGGCTGACGCCGACGATGATAATTTCCCCGACGATGACGACGATGACGACGATGATGATGAAGACAACTTCCCAGATGAAAACGATGCGGACGAAGAAAAAGACCCGTTCGCCGAAGAATTAGGCGACGAAGCCAAGCGAGACGCGCAGGCGATTGCCGATCTTGAAGCCATGCCGGACTTTGATGAAGCCCCGGATGAGCAGGCTGAGGATGATGCTGGCGGTATTGACCTGGCTGATTTTGACGACGGCTTTGATGATGATGATGATGAAGACGAAGATGCGGTTCGCGAAAAACGCAAAAAGCTCCTCATGTTTGGCGGAGGCGGTCTTGCGGCCGCAATCGTTTTGGGTGGTGTGTCGTGGATGATTTGGGGCGGTGGCGAGGCCGCCCCTGACACGGCTGCAAACCTACCTGCGGATGGAACAGTGTTTAGTTTAGACGCCTTGCCGCCGCTTAAAAAGCCGACCCCAGCCCCTTCAGCCGCTTTATCGCCCCCACATGCTCCGGCGGCTCAAACGCCTGCTGCACCAACGCCACCCACTGCACCAGCCGCGCCCGTGCCGCAAAAACCAGAACCCGGAACGTTGAGCGGTGGCAACTTAATTGCCTCATCGGGGTTGGGGGCGCATCTGGCCGATCTGGGCTTGGATAAAGTGCAACAACCCGGCATGGGCATTGTTGTGCCGTCTTCGACCGCCGCTTCGTATGCTGGCTTACCCGCATGGCCGCCCTCGGCCGCTTTGACCGTGGCGCCTTTATCCAATTTGGTGAAACAAACTGATATCGGCCCGTTGCCCATGGTCGCCGAAGATGGATACAGTTCTTTCAAGGCCTATGCCCGCCCCGCCACCGAAGGCGATGCGGCGTTACCGCAAATTGCGATAGTCGTGACCGGGCTGGGCATTTCCAGGGCGTCGACCGAAGCCGCGATTGCCAGTATGCCTTCGGATGTGACTTTTTCGTTGGATATTTATGCTCGTGGTTTGGATTTCTGGGTCAAAAAGATGCGTGAAAAAGGCCATGAAGTGCTGATTGAAATGCCGTCTGAACCCGCGAATTTTCCCTTTGATGATCCGGGGCCTGCGGCCTTAAGGTCGATTGTATCGTTGGATGAAAATATCCAAAAACTTGAATTCATCCTTAGCCGCACGGCGGGCTATTTTGGGGTATTAGCGGTATATGGTGGCAACTTCTTAAAAGATGAAGATCAAGTTCAGGGCATCATGCGAGAGCTCAAACGGCGGGGTTTGATGTATGTCGATGGGGGCGCCAAAGAATCAAAAGGCACCCGTATGGCTTATAAGGTGAAATTACCGTGGGCCGCTGTGGAATTGAATATAGACGAAGCTGTGGGCAAAGCCGCCGTTTTACGCCAATTAAAAGAATTAGAAACTTTGGCGTTAAAACGGTCCATGACGATCGCCAGAATTTCGGCGACACCGTTAAGCCTTAAGTACCTCAGCACTTGGTTGCAGGCGTTGCCGTCTAAAAAAATGCGTTTGGTTCCGGTTTCTGCACTGGCGAATAAACAACTGATCAGGTAAAACCCCTTTATGAGCAAAAATAGTACAAAGTCAGAAGATCTGCCGTACCGCTTGGGTGTTGGTGCCGTTTTGTTTAATGCAAAGGGGCAAGTGTTTGTCGCCAAACGCATTGATACACCGGGCGACGCTTGGCAAATGCCCCAAGGTGGCATTGATCATGATGAAGACCCAAACGAAGCCATCTGGCGGGAACTAAAAGAAGAAATCGGCACTAATAATGCCGAGATCATTGCCCAAAGCCCCGATTGGCTGACCTATGAACTGCCCAAAGCGGTTCAAAAAAAAGTTTGGAAAGGGCGCTATCGCGGCCAAAAGCAAAAATGGTATGCTCTGCGCTATTTAGGGGATGATTCAGATATCGATCTGACCGCTGACAAACATCCCGAATTTTCCACGTGGAAATGGGCTGATTTTGAAACCATCCCGGATTTGATTGTTGAATTTAAACGTGACCTATACCAAGACATCGTCGCGACTTTTAAGCATTTAAACGTTAAGGACTAAACAGACATGGTTTATTTACAGATTTTAGGCGGATTTGTCTTGTTATTGGGCGGGGCTGAATTTTTGGTCCGCGGTGCCGTGCAAGTGGCTGCCAAAGCCGGCTTGTCCGCGATGTTGATCGGCATGACGGTGGTGGCCTTTGGCACATCGGCTCCTGAATTTGTGGTCAGCCTGAACGCGTCCTTGGACGGTAAGTCCGGTTTGGCGATGGGCAACATCATTGGCTCGAACATTGCCAACGTCTTTTTGATCTTGGGCGTAACAGCGTTGTTTGCGCCGATTGCCGTTAATGTGCGCGCGGTTATTCGCGATGCCTTGATGGTTATGGGCAGTACGGTTTTGTTCGCTTGGGTCTGTTTGACCGGGGAAATTGGATCCTTAATGGGCGGGTCAATGTTTTTGATTTTGGTCGCTTATTTTGTGTTTTCGTATATGCGCGAACGCAAGGGCAACCATGCCAGTGCCCAACTTCACGAACAAGAAGCCGAAGAAGTTCAAGACATTGACGTGAGCATGCGCACGGCGTGGCTGTTGCTGATCGGTGGTTTGATTGCGGTGGCGTATGGGGCTGAATTGCTGGTCACGGGCGGCACGGTTGTGGCCCGTGGTTTTGGCGTATCCGAAGAAGTGATCGGTTTGACGTTGATTGCCTTTGGCACGTCTTTGCCGGAACTGGCGGCGTCCGTGATGGCGGCGTTGCGCGGACATACGGACGTGGCGATTGGCAACGTAATCGGCTCGAACCTGTTTAACATCATGTGTGTTGGCGGTGGCGTGGCGTTTATCGTGCCCTTGTCGGTTCCCGAACAACTGCAAAATTTCGATTTGTGGGTGATGATGGCGGCCACGGTTTTACTGTTGGCGTATTTGACGCTGGGCAAGCGCATCGGTCGTATTGATGGCATCATTTTTGCCTCTATTTATGGTGTTTACATTACGACCCAGGCTATTGGCGTGGACAAGGTTATGGGGATGTTGGGCTAAGTTTAAGACGCGGGCCTTGCCTTCGGCGTTTCTTTCGCTCATGATTTTGCAATGACGGACATACACACCACCAATGTTTTGATCACCGGGGCGGCCAATCGCATTGGCCGGGTGATCGCACTAGATTTGGCGGCCAAGGGGTACGGCATTGCCGTGCATTACCTGCAATCCCAAGAAGCCGGTGAAGATTTGGTCTCGACCATTCGCAAATCGGGCGGGCGAGCAACTTTGATTCAGGCCGATTTAGCCGTTGAAGACCAAGTCCGCACCCTTATTCCTGATGCGACAAAGGCTTTGGGACCGTTGTCGGCGTTGATCAACAATGCCTCGGTGTTTGAAAACGATACTGCCGAAAATGCCACGCGGGACGGCTGGGACAAGCATATGGACGTCAACTTGCGCGCACCTTTTGTATTGTCCCAAATGTTTGCAGACCAATTACCCGAAGGCTTAGAAGGCAACATCATTAATGTTTTGGACCAACGGGTGTGGAACCTGACGCCGTTTTTCATGACGTATACGTTATCGAAAACGGCGTTGTGGACCTTGACCCAAACCATGGCGATGGCTTTGGCCCCGAAAATTCGGGTGAACGGCATTGGGCCGGGGCCAACAATCAGAAATGAACGCCAAGGCGAAGACGATTTTGTTCGCCAATGGACCGAAATACCGCTAAGACGACGCGTGATGCCCCAAGAAATCGCAGATGGCGTAAGWTATYTGYTRAACGCCCCGTCCATGACCGGGCAAATGATWTCWTTAGATGGCGGTCAGCACTTGGGTTGGGGGCAAATGTCGAATAYGATATTGCCCAAGGAATAAAKAWRAGTCTKKMMTMNAGGGCCWTTGGCTARGYAGGRTTTAARTATGASCACATCACAYATTTCTTTGGTTACRCCACCGTCTATYGCCGATGCYCGCGYGGGCATTCGCCATGTGTTTATCCGTAACYTRGAYTTGAACTGYTTTATYGGCATTTATGACCATGAAAAAGCGGCTCCACAACGGGTGCGCCTGAATTTGGATTTGGCTGTTTTTGAAGGCGAAGTGTCTGCCGTTGCCGATGACATTGAAAATGTCGTTTGTTATGAAAAAATCACCACGGCGGTCCGCGAAGTCTGTACCAACGGTCACATCAATCTGGTGGAAACCTTGGCCGAAGAAGTGGCCGCCGTTTGCTTGCTGCATACACAGGTACGTTCGGCCCGTGTGCGCGTCGAAAAACTCGATGTGTTCGAAGACGCCTTTAGTGTCGGTGTAGAGATCGAACGCTTTAATCCTGAAGTATAAATTTACCTTTATTTAAGGATTTACCCTGCTTTCTTAGGCAGGCAACAGCAGAACTTCAACGTTCAGTTTTGCACAGCTGTTTCAAAACGGGTTAAATCCGACCAATTCACTCAGATTTGGCGGTGTTTTTTATAATAGTTCCAATCAAGTAAAAAATACTTAGTAAAATCAGCACGTTAAGTTTATGCCTAAAAATTGAGCAAAACCGAGGAAACCAGCAGGGGACAGGCCTCTTGCCCTTGGGGTTGAGTTTACCCACATCTTTATCCACACGAATCGTGGATAGTTTTTTGTCCAATTGGTGAGGTTTTTGACTTAACGGCTTGAAAGTACAACAAAGCTTTACGTTTATCGGCAAATAGGCATAATTTATTTTATGAGCACACCTGAAACGCCCTCTGAAAATTCTCTTGAACCTGCCGCTGAAATTGGCGTGGAGGTCATTGAGCGTTATCTGAAAACCCTGTCATCCAAACCCGGTGTTTACCGGATGATTGGCGTGGATGGGCGGGTGTTGTATGTGGGCAAGGCCAAAGCGTTAAAAAAACGGGTGGCCAGCTATACAAAAGTGGACCGCATGAGCGTGCGCATCCACCGCATGGTGGCACAAACCGCATCCATGGAATTTGTCACCACCCATACCGAAGTCGAAGCGTTGCTTTTAGAAGCCAACCTGATCAAGAAATTGGCCCCGCGTTACAATATCTTGTTGCGCGACGATAAAATGTTCCCCGATATTTTGCTGACGTCGGATCATGATTATCCGCGCGTGGTCAAACACCGGGGCGCGCACAAAACAGGGGGCGAGTATTTTGGGCCGTTCGCCAGCGTTTGGGCGGTTAATGAAACCTTGGCGATTTTACAGCGGGCCTTTTTGTTGAGGACCTGTACCGACAGCGTTTTTTCCAACCGCAGCCGTCCATGCTTGTTGTTTCAAATCAAACGCTGTTCTGGGCCGTGCGTCGAAGGTTTGGTGGATAAGGATGGCTATAATGCCTTGGTGGATGAGGCGCGTCAGTTTTTGGCCGGAAAAAGTCAGGATATTCAAAAGAATCTGGCCAAACACATGCAAGTCGCCAGCGATGATTTGGATTTTGAAAAAGCGGCCAGCTATCGCGATCGTATCCGCGCACTGACCCGCATTCAACAACACCAAGACATCAACCCCGGCAACATCCAAGAAGCCGACGTGGTGGCTTTGGCGCAAAAGGATGGCCTGAATTGTGTGCAGGTGTTCTTTTTTCGCGGCGGGCGAAATTACGGCAATCGCGCGTTTTTTCCGACACAAGCTAAAAATGAAGACGAAGTCCAAGTCTTAGAAGCCTTTTTGGGCCAGTTTTACGCAAAACACACGCCGCCCGGCGAAGTGTTGTTGAGCCACAAGATAGAACATGGCGAGCTGTTGGGCGAAGCCTTGACCGTGCGCGCCGAACGTAAGGTCAAGTTGAGCACGCCCACACGCGGCGGCCGCTTAAGTTTGGTTAAACATGCCCAAGACAATGCCCGCGAAGCCCTAGCGCGGCGCCGGGCCGAACGCAGCAGTCAGGAAAATTTGTTAGAATCCTTGGCCAAAATGTTGGGCTTAGAGCATCCGCCGGGGCGTGTCGAAGTTTACGATAACTCACATATTTCGGGCACCAATGCGGTGGGGTGCATGATTGTCGCGGGCCCCGAAGGCCTGATTAAAAACGCTTATCGAAAATTCAACATCAAAGGCGCCAGCAATGCTGAGGCGGGCAAGGATGGATATTCCCCCGGCGATGATTACGCCATGATGCGCGAAGTTTTAGAGCGGCGCTTTAAAAGCGCGTTGAAAAGCCAAGAAGAAAACAACGGTGAACGTGATGGCAACTGGCCCGATTTGCTGCTGATCGATGGCGGGCGCGGACAATTAAGCGCGGTCATGCAGGTCTTGGATGATTTGGGCGTGCAAGGTGTCGCGGTGGCCGGCGTCGCCAAGGGACCAGACAGAAACGCCGGACGCGAACGCATCTTTTTGCCGGGTAAACCTGCCATCGCCTTGGAAGAACGCGACCCGGTTTTGTATTTTATTCAAAATTTGCGCGACGAAGCCCACCGGTTTGCCATCGGCACGCACCGGGCCAGACGGTCAAAGGCTCAATTTAAATCCAGCTTGGATGAAATTCCGTCCATTGGCGCCAAACGTAAAAAAGCACTGTTGCATCACTTTGGTTCGGCAAAGGCGGTCGAAGAATCAGGGTTGGCGGATTTAGAGGCTGTAGAGGGTATTTCGAAGGCCATCGCTTTAAAAATCTATGACTGGTTTCAATCCAACGATTAAATTAGCAAAAGGTTGGCAAAAGATTGGCAAAAGGTGCAAAAATTCAGTACATTGACCTCATCATGCTTTTTAATATACCCAACCTCCTGACCGTTTCGCGCATTGTCGCTATTCCCATCATCATTGGCTTCCTTTATATGGGCGGCGAATGGGGTAATTGGTTGGCGTTTATAGCCTATACCTATGCCTGTATAACCGATTTTTTTGATGGATATTTGGCCCGCGCTTGGCACCAGCAATCGGCCTTTGGACGGTTTTTAGACCCCATCGCCGACAAACTTTTGGTTGCGGGCGTTTTATTGATGTTGTTGGGCACACAAACCATTTCCTCGATACATGTTTTGGCCGCTTCGGTCATCTTATGCCGTGAAATTCTGGTCTCTGGATTGCGGGAATTTTTGGCCCAAGCCCAGGTCAGCATGCCGGTCAGTCTTTTGGCCAAGTGGAAAACAACCATTCAAATGTTGGCTTTGGGCTTTTTGATTGTGGGCACCGTAGGACCAGACTTTGGACCTTACGGCCCTATCGGCCCGGTCAGCACATTGGAAATTGGCATTTTTGGATTGTGGGCGGCCGCTGTGATCACGGTGATCACCGGATACGATTATTTGCGTTCCGGTCTTGCTCATATTGCCCAATCTGACAAGGACTACAGCGAAGGATAACGGTGCATGTCAACATTAGACGATGATTGCTATCAAGCGGACGCCGAAATGCTCCCGTATTTAAAGGGCATGGATATACTCAAGAACCAGACCCATACCGTGGTCGGTACTGAAATTGTATCCCTGCCCAAGGCTTTGGGGCGCGTTTTAGCCGAAGATATTCAAGCTCCTCTGTCTGTTCCACCGCACGATAATTCCGCCGTGGATGGATATGGCGTGGCCTTTGCGGACTTGGCCCCAGATGGTGAAACCCGCTTGCCCGTGACCGCGCGCATTGCGGCGGGCCATCCCCTTGACCGTTCTGCTGAATCCGGTGAAGCCGTACAAATTTTCACCGGGGGCGCTATGCCTGTGGGTATGGATACGGTGGCGATGCAAGAAGACATCACCCTTGATGGGGATGACGTGATTATTCCCGCGGGCCTTAAATTGGGGGCGAACCGTCGTTTGCGCGGCGAAGACATTCAAAAAGATGATGTCATTATCAAATCTGGAACGATGCTCAGAGCTCAAGAAATTGGCTTGGCGGCGTCCATCGGATTGGGGCATGTAAAAGTGTACAAACCTCTGCGCGTTGCGGTCTTTTCAACGGGTGACGAAATTGCCGATCCGTTGTTTGATGGCGTCGATGCTGTGGGCGGTGGTCAGGGCACCATTTATGACGTGAACCGCTATTCCATTGCCGCTCTGTTGCGGGGCTTTGGCTGCGAAATTACGGATTTAGGCATCTTGCAAGACAACGTTGCGGAAATTCGCGGCGCTTTGCACGACGCCGCGCCGGGCCATGATTTGATCATCACTTCGGGTGGAGTCAGCATGGGCGAAGAAGATCATATTACCCGCGTTGTCGAAAGTTTAGGGTCCATTGATTTTTGGCGTTTGGCGATCAAGCCCGGCCGTCCGATGGCGTTTGGCAAAGTTGTCGATACTGCGTTTATCGGCCTGCCTGGAAATCCGGTTGCCGCCATGGTGATTTTCATGCGGGTGGCTAGGTGTTTGATTATGCGCATGTCGGGCCGCACGGAAACGGACGTTCCGGCTTTTCAAGTGCCGGCTGGATTTTCCATGACCAAGAAAAAAGGGCGTCGCGAATGGTTGCGCGCCAGTCTTGAAATAAATTCAGATGGCGTGATGCAGGCTCATAAATTCCCACAACAAGGCGCAGGTATTTTGACGTCTATGGTCGCGTCCACGGGCTTGATTGAATTGGTCGAAGATGTCGAAGGCGTCGAAGAGGGCGATTTGGTGAGCTTTTTATCCTTCGGAGATATGACCCAGTGAAGATACTCTATTTTGCGTGGCTAAAAGAAAAAACCGGGYKCAGYGAAGAAGACTTAASCGTTCCCSAAGGYGTCACCGACGTMMAAAGTTTGGTTGAATGGATGCAGCAGCGCGGCGATGGATTTGCGATGGCTTTTGCCAATCCGGGGCTGGTGCGCGTGGCTGTTAATCAAGAGCATGTGGGCCTGGATTTTCCGGTTTCCGATAACGATGAAGTGGCTTTTTTTCCACCTGTCACAGGGGGCTAAGACCGCCCATGATCCGTATTCAAGAAGACGATTTTGACCCCGGCCTTGAAATTACAAAGCTGACGGATGGGCAGACGCATATCGGTGGCGTGTGTTCTTTTGTTGGTTTGGTTCGCGATTTTTCAGATGATCAAAAACTCACCAGCATGACGTTGGAACACTATCCCGGCATGACCGAAAAGCAGCTTCAAAATATTGAAGATGAAGCTTTCGAGCGGTGGAAATTGGATGGTTTGACGATCGTGCACCGGGTTGGCAAACTTCACGCGGGGGATCGCATTGTTTTTGTTGCGGTTGCGTCTGCGCATCGAATTGATGCTTTCGAAGCCTGTAATTTTGTGATGGATTGGTTGAAAACAAAAGCTCCATTTTGGAAAAAAGAAACAGGTACAGGTGGCGATCATTGGGTAGAAGCCAAGGCCACCGATGAAGCCTCTAGTATACGTTGGGACAAAACGTAAATGACAAAAAAGAATTCAGGACGTCGCCGCGGTGACGAAGGATTTGTTCCGGCAAAGGCTTATAAAGACTTAGATTTTTTGGACAGTCGCGCGGGACGCCCGTTGCGCATTATGTCGGAATTTGTTGAACCCGAAGACCGTTTTGATCGTTATGATATTTCCGATACCATCGTCTTTTTTGGGTCAGCCCGCACATTGTCACGCGAACAGGCCGAACAAAATTTGGCCGATACAAAGAAAAATAACGGGGACGTTGAACAGGCCGGGCGTGACCTTGAAATGTCACGTTATTATGAAGAAGCTCGCCAATTAAGTTTCCGCATGACCGAATGGTCCAAGGGTTTGAGTTGTGATGCCAAACGTTTTGTGGTGTGCACCGGCGGTGGCCCCGGCATTATGGAAGCGGCCAATCGCGGTGCCGCCGAAGCCAAAGGCAACAACATCGGCCTGAATATTTCTTTGCCGTTTGAACAGCACCAAAACCCATACATCACCCGTGAGTTGGCCTTTGATTTCCATTACTTTTTCATGCGTAAGTTTTGGTTTTCATATCTGGCCAAAGCCTTCATCGTCTTTCCCGGCGGGTACGGAACCATGGATGAATTTTTTGAATTGCTGACCTTGGTCTCGACCAAAAAAATGGGCAAGCCTATGCCGATCATTCTGTATGGGAAAAACTATTGGGACGAGGTCATGAATTTGGATGGTATGTTGAAACACGGCATGATTTCAGCCAGCGATCTGGACCTGTTTAAAACCGTCGATAATGTTGACGATGCCTTTGAACACTTGACCAAAGAACTGATTAAACATCACATCGACAAACCGGGCGGCTGCATGTAGGCCTGACCCTAGCCAGCATCCATAAATTTATGCAAAAGCGTCTGCAGTTTTTCTTTCGTCGCAGGCTTGGTGTACGTGCCCAGCCAATTGATGCCAGAAGGGGCGGCTAGACCACCTGACAATTGCACCAAATTCTGATTTGCCCCGCTGAGGATGGCAATACCGCCTTTGTAGTCATGTGTTTTTAAGGCGGAAATAAGCTCGATACCGTCCATGTCAGGCATCAGCAAGTCGACCAGCAAAATTTCAATTTTTGAAGCGTTCTCATTAAGGTAAGCCAAAGCATCTTTGGCATTATCCTTGGTCATTACATGCTTAACGCCGATCTGTTTGAGAATCAATGTGACCAGTTTTAGGACCTGAGGGTCATCATCAACGAACAATATGCGAAGGTCTGATAATTTCAGGTCAGCCATTGTTTTCCCATAGAGCCTTTTAAGTTTGGACGCTAACAGAGCATAGTATACAGACCCACAAACGTATAGGTTATTTTTTTGTTATATGATGAACCGTAAAGCATGAGCTCGGCCTGTTGTGGGGCTAGTATTATTCAGTATATGCAAAATTCCATTTATCATATTTATCATTAATCAGTTCTGGTTGATGGAACGCCCCCCCTGTATCCGCGTAGTCTTAGAGACTTATCTTATGAGATTTGGGCCTTGGCCGAACTGAGGAGGGATTCCTATGGATATGTCACCGTTAAATCGTGTGCAACAAAGTGCCTTTGATTATGAGCGTGATCCCAAACATAAGTATTTCCTGACCGAGGCTTTGCAATCTCGATACGTCTTGGCGACACATTAATTGGTCGCGTGTGAACATAGTGTTGAAATTGGGCGTTTCCAGACGCCCATCACAAGTTTCTTATAGACAAACCATAAAAGTATTACCGTTATTGACCCGATGATCGAGCCCTGGGAAACTGACCAGCATAATGGCCAGCCGTGTGCGGTGAAGCACCTTTCCCTCTGTTTTCAATATACAGGTCATATGAACGGCCAATATAAACGTCATTGGTATTGTGCAATCCCCTATCGACAGGACTTCATGCGCATGGGCGGTTGGTCATAGATAGTTTTAACACCAGCCATGACCAACATCGTACCTTAAGAAGATGAACAGGGTCTTTTGATGAAACTTAGATCACTTTTCTAAGTTCAACCAAGAACGAATCCATTTCGTGACCCAACACATCGCCCTGTTTGGCCAATTCATCGGCGGCTTGCAGGACCTCTGATGCGGCGTGGCCTGTTTCCGTGGCGCCTTGGGTCACTTCCGTAATGTTTGAGGTGACTTCGTTGGTGCCGTTTGCCGCTTGCTCAACATTGCGAGCGATTTCTTGAGTGGCTGCCCCTTGTTCTTCAACGGCGGACGCAATTGCGGTTGATGCTTCATCTATCTTGCCGATGGTTGAACCAATGCCTTGGATGGCCTTGACAGCTTCTTTGGTGGCGTGTTGAACACCGCCCACCTGCAGGCTGATTTCTTCGGTTGCCTTGGCGGTCTGATTGGCCAAGTTTTTGACTTCCGAAGCCACCACGGCAAAGCCCTTACCTGCATCGCCCGCCCGTGCGGCTTCGATGGTGGCGTTCAGGGCCAACAGGTTGGTTTGATCGGCAATGTCAGAAATCAAGCTGACAACTTCACCAATTTTTGCGGCAGAATCGGCCAAGCCTTGCACATTTTCACGGCTGCGGTCCGCATCCACAACGGCCTTACTGGCGATCTCAGAAGATTGCGCCACTTGGCGGCTGATTTCGGAAATCGAAGACGAAAGCTCTTCGGCAGCGGACGCAACCGTTTGAACATTTTCAGAAGCATTTGTTGCGGCAGAAGAAACGATCCCTGCCTTTTCGCTGGTTATATTGGCCGTGCTTTCCATGCTTTTTGCGGTGGTTTGCAATTCAGACGCCGCAGAGGTGACGGTGTTCACAACACCTTTCATTTCCACTTCGAACTTATCGGCGATGGCGGAAAAGTCTTTGACCTTGTTGGCCATAATATCCGTCGCGGAATTGATGGTTCGGGTGGCTGTTAAAAAACTGCCCGTCATGCCTTTTTCCGCAATACGTCGGAAATATTTGTTGGCGCTGACGTATTCTAGGCAGGCGGTTGATTCGCGAACATAAGCATCTGTTCTGTCGATCAAAAGGTTGAGGGTGTGCAGAAGCTCGCCAGCTTCTCCTGTTTCTGTAATATCAATGACGCGGGCTTCAAAATCACCGTCAGCTACAGCCTTACAGACTTTCAGGGCTTTGGTAATGGCACTTGCATTCTTGTTTGAAAACATGGGGAAATCTCCGAAACAGTTCGTTTGTTATAAGCTTTGATTGAGCAACACTCAGGCGGTGTTGAGATCACATAAAGCCAGCGATGAATTCATCATATTGAACACCGTTTTTCTTCAACAGGTCATCAATCATGGATGTTGCGGCCGCCAACCCAGACTTGCGATCAGCGTGCTTTTGCTCTTCGATCAACAGGCTTTTGTAAAGCGGAATAATTGTGGTGTTCAGGATGTTGCGATCCGGCACACGACGATTTGAATGGTAACCAATAATGCGGCCAGATGAATCTTTGCTGGGGGTGACATGCGCGATAACCCAATAATGATCGCCATTGGCAGATCGATTAACAACATAAGCAAAGAGCTCTTGATCGCTTTGCAAGGTGTCCCACAACAATTTAAAAATACTGCGCGGCATTTCTGGGTGGCGGATCATGGAATGGGGCTGGCCCAAACATTCTTTTTCCGTGTAGCTGGCAAGGCGCAGGAAGACGTTGTTGACGTACGTTAAGTTTCCTTTGGTATCGGTTTTGGAAACAATGAGCTCGTTATCGTCAAAAAAACGCTCGGTTCCTGTCAAGGATGTTTCTCTCGGCATGGTTCTGTTCTCCGTACACTATGCTGTTACTGCAAAATTCACTGAAAAACGTCATAAAATTCGTATAACCACAGTGCAGAAGCAGTCATACCTAAATTATGTTGGTCGTTCGAAAGGGATTTGCGAGTTTTTTTTAAATTTTGTGTATCAAGAGCTTATGAGTAATGCTTTCGTATTAGGTGCGTCCGACTAGACTTTCGTAATCAGCCCGCAATGTTTTGGTGATATCACCAACCGCATAGGTTTTATCATCAATTTGACCAACGGGGGTCACTTCGGCAGCCGTTCCGGTCAAGAATATCTGCGTGGCGTTGGCCAATTCTTCGGGCATGATGACGCGTTCAACAACTTCGATGCCGCGTTTTTTCGCCAGCTCAATAACGGTTCGCCGCGTAATACCATCTAAAAAACAATCGGGAATAGGGGTATGCAATTTACCATCACCCATTTCCATGAAAACGTTGGCGCCAGTGGCTTCGGCCACGTAACCCCGGTAATCCAACATCAAGGAGTCGACAAATCCTGCACTTTCCGCATCGTGTTTGGACAGGGTTGCGATCATGTAAAGGCCAGCGGCTTTGGCATGAACGGGGGCTGTGTCCGGAGCCGGGCGACGCCATTTTGACATGGTCAGGCTGATGCCTTTGTCGCGGGCTTCGGGTGAAAAATAGCTGGGCCATTCCCATGCGGCAACGGCCAAATGAATGGTGTTTTTTTGCGCCGCAACGCCCATCATTTCACTACCCCGCCAGGCAAGGGGGCGAATGTATCCATCCGTAATATTGTTGATGGCACAGGCATCGATACAGGCCTGATTGATTTCTTCGACGCTGTACGGAATGTCAAAACCGATGATTTTGGCAGATTCAATCAAGCGTTCTGAATGTTCAGTCAGTTTGAAAATGTTGCCGCCATACATGCGCACACCTTCAAATACAGCCGACCCATAATGCAAGGCGTGGCTCAGCAAATGGACTTTGCTTTCGCGCCATTCAACCATTTCACCGTCGTACCAGATTTTACCGTCGCGATCGTCGAATGAAGGGCCTGCCATGATTTTGTCCTTAAAGGGTGGGTTAGGTATTGCTTTTTTTTATCAGCCCCCTCAATATAAGTCAACATTGCTGACGTATTTTTTTGAGGCGCATAGATGTCAACAGACCAGACCTTATCAGAAGAAGACCTGCGTCAGGCCTTAGAGCTTTTGTTCTTTGCCTATCGGGACTTTACGGGCGAAGCAGACACGCTTTTGGAAGACTTTGGTTTTGGGCGGGCTCATCACCGGGTCATTTATTTTGTGAACAGAAACCCTTCGATTTCCGTGAACGGTTTGTTGCGGATTTTGAAAATCACCAAGCAAAGCTTGTCGCGGGTTTTAGGGCAATTGGTGCGCGAAGGTTTTATCGACCAAAAAACGGACAGCCACGATCGTCGGCGTCGTACCTTAACCCTGACCGACAAGGGGATTGAACTGGAATCCCGCCTCACCAAATGCCAAGGCGTGCGCATGCAACAGGCTTTTGCGGCTTCGGGCGAAAATGCGGTTCAAGGTTTTAAAAAAGTGCTCAGCGAAATGATTAATGCTGAAGACCGAAAACGATATACGGGTGGTGCTCCACATACCGATTAAGTGTGTTAGACTGCACTACAAATTGGGGGAATTTAAGTCATGGAAGCAAGCCTTCCGCATATTTTAGTGGTCGATGACGACAATCGTTTGCGAGATCTTTTGCGAAAATATCTCAGCGAAAATGGCTATGTCGTGTTGACGGCAACGGGGGCCCAAGATGCCCGTGACAAGCTTGGCTCGTTTGTTTTTGATCTGATCATTTTGGACTTAATGATGCCGGGCGAGACGGGGTTGGAATTTGCTGCCGACTTTCGCACGTCATCGAATGTACCGATTTTAATGCTGACCGCCATGAGCGAAAGCGAAGACCGCATTCGTGGACTTGAACACGGCGCAGATGATTATCTGACCAAACCGTTTGAACCGCGTGAATTATTGTTGCGGGTGACCGCGATTTTAAAACGCGTGTCTCAGCCCGTCGAAAGTGCAACTGAACCCCAGGCAAAAAGCGTTTCCATGGGCCAAGCCAGCTTTGATAGTGAACGGGGCGAACTAACGGTCAATAATGACTTGGTGCGGCTGACGACCGTTGAAATACAATTGTTAAGAATGTTGGCCGAACGTCCAGGGGAGCCTTTATCGCGTGAAGCTTTGATGGATGATGCCGCCGGGGGCGGTCGCGCCGTTGATGTGCAAGTGACGCGCCTGCGCAAAAAAATTGAACGCGATCCTAAAATGCCGCGCTATCTTCAGACCGTACGTGGCAAGGGCTACGTTTTGATTCCAGATTAAGGGCGGTGGAAATATGCAGATTTCAACCATTTTAAAACCGTATCTTCCCAAAAGCCTGCTGGGTCGGTCCTTGTTGATTATTGTGACGCCCTTGTTTTTGTTGCAGGTGGTGAGCGCGACAATATTTTTCCAAAATCACTGGAGCAAGGTCGGGCGACGTTTGGCGTTGGGTGTTGGCGGTGAAATTGGCATGGTGATCAATTCCATGCGTCATATACAAGACATCGAAGAACGCGAAATTTTGTTCAATCGAGCTATGGCCTCGTTGCAACTGAACATGCATTTCGAGGCTAAGAAAGTCATTAAAGATACCGCCCGATTAGGCGAAAGCATCCTTGTTGATCAATTCACAAAGGCTTTGGATGAAAGCATTAACAAACCGCACCGCATCGATGCGGCCAGCAATAAACGCTTTGTCCACGTGCAAATCCAGCTGGCCGAAGGCGTGTTGTCTGTAACCGTGCCGCGCAAGCGCCTGTTTTCGACCAGTACCTATGTGTTTGTTTTGATGATGGTCGGCACTTCGGTCTTGTTATTTTTTGTCGCTATGATTTTTATGCGGAACCAAGTTCGTCCGATCAGAAAACTGGCCGAAGCCGCCGATGATTTTGGCAAAGGCCGTGACACGCCACGTTTTAAACCCGAAGGCGCCAGTGAAGTGCGCCGGGCGGCCGGGGCGTTTATTTCCATGCGCAATCGCATCAAACGGCAAATCCAACAACGCACAGACATGTTGGCGGGCGTATCGCATGATTTGCGCACGCCGCTGACCCGCATGAAATTGCAATTGGCGATGATGAACGACGATGATGGCGTGGCCGATTTGAAAACCGACATCGCCGACATGGAACACATGTTGGAAGAATATTTGGCTTTTGTGCGCGGCGAAGGCGAAGAAAAAGCAACCCAGACCAACATCACAGATATGTTATCGCAAATTGCCATACAGGCGCGGCGCAAGGGCGGCAATATTGATTTGCATTGCGAAGTTGAAATTATTGCGGCTGTTAAAACAAACGCGCTGAAAAGATCGCTTACAAATTTTGTCGACAACGCCGTTCGTTATGGCGGCAATACATCCATCCGGGCGGCTTTGCGCGGCGAAATGGTGGAAATTGTCATCGACGACGATGGCCCCGGCATTCCCGAAGACAAACGCGATGAAGTCTTTAAGCCATTTGTGCGTTTGGATGCGTCGCGCAATCCTGAAACGGGCGGCGTGGGGTTGGGCATGACCATCGCCAGAGACGCCATTCGCAGCCACGGCGGAGAAATTTTATTGGAAGATGCCCCCGGCGGCGGCTTGCGGGTGCGGGTATCGTTGCCTGTTTAATAAACTTGTTTAATAAAGCCGTGCGCCCTTAGCGACGACTAAATCAGGTCTTAGCAAGACCACATCGCCAGCTTCATCCGGAACACCCAGAACCAAAACTTCGCTCATGAATTTGCCAATTTGGCGGGGCGGAAAATTAACCACGGCCAAAACTTGGCGACCGACCAGAGTGTCGGGTGTGTAATGTTTGGTAATTTGTGCCGATGTTTTACGTTCGCCAATATCATCACCAAAATCGATCCACATTTTATAAGCCGGGGTGCGGGCTTGGGGGAAGTCTTCGACGCGCAACACCGTGCCGGTGCGCACATCGACCTTCATAAAATCATCAAAGGTGATGGCAGATGTTGTCGAGGTCATGATTTTGCAAGTTCAATCGAACGTTTGGTCGCCGCCAAAATAGCCTTGGTCATGACATCGGTCAGCCCACCATCGGCCATCAAAACATCCAAGGCCGCCGCCGTGGTGCCATTTGGTGAGGTCACGTTTTCGCGCAAGGTTGCGGCGGGCAATAGGGATTGATTTAACAATTCGCCCGACCCTGCAACCGTAGCTCTGGCCAGACGTGCAGCCAGATCAGGGGCCAGGCCCGCTTGTTGTCCGGCGTGGCTCATGGCTTCGGCCAGCAAGAAAATATACGCAGGTCCACTGCCCGATAATGCGGTGACGGCATCCATTAAGCTTTCGTCCGTGACCCATTCCACGTCGCCCACGGCCTTTAATAAATTTTTGCAGAGGTCCGCTTGGGTATCGGTAACATTTGCGTTGGGGCAACCCACCGTAATGCCACGCCCAATGGACGCTGGAGTATTGGGCATGGCCCGCACGATGGCGGCGTCTGTGCCCAGCAAAGTTTCGAAGCTGGCGATGGTGCGTCCGGCCGCGATGGATAAAAAGACCGGGCCGTGTTTGGTGAGTTTGGCGTACGGGGCCACAACCTGATCCATAATTTGTGGCTTAACCGCCAAAACCACAACGTCCGGTGCATAATTCGCCGGCAATTCATCCGCAGACGCCACAGCCTTCACGCCCAACCGCGCAACAAAGTCATTTGCGGCGTCCGTATTGGGTTCAACGATGGTGATCTTTGAGGGATGTGTGCCTTGGTCCAGCCAGCCTTCCAACATGGCACTGCCCATTTTGCCGCAACCGACCAGCAACATTGTCATGACGGCTTAAGCCTCGCCCACGGTTTCCAAAAGAGCCATATCCATGGCGTCCTTTGCCGAACGTCCGCCCCAGATCACATATTGAAAAGCGGGGTAAAAACGTTCGCATTCGTAAATGGCGGTTTCGATCATGTCTTGAATTTGGCCGATGGTCGGGGCTTGGGCGCCGCGCAATGGTAAAGCATGGCGGAACATGGGTTGGCCTTCTTCTTGCCACAGGGTGAAATGCCCCAACCACATGCGTTCGTTCGCCAACACCAACAATTCATGCACGGCGGCGCGTTGTTCTTTTTGGATGCGCATGTCAAAAGCACAGGTCAACTGCATGGCCTCTGCATTGTCGCTCCACGTGAAATAAAGGCTGTAATCGCACCACTTCGCCGGGGCTTGGGCCGCAATTTCCGTATCGCAACTGCGATCCGATTGCCATTCGTACAGGCTCAACGTGCGTTCCACCATGTCCATCGGGTGGACAATTGTGTCGGTTGTTGCGCGGTGCAGGCTTTGCATGGGCGACCCTCAATTCACTTCTTCATGTGTGTCTTAACAGTTAAGGCACTAAATGTAGTGTGATGAAGGTCGCGACGAGTCGCAAGCCCAACGCGACGATTTGTGTGGATAAAGAGAGACTTTTTTTGGAGTATCAACGATTCCAACAGCTTAGTCCCGATTCGCTAAAACCAAGCGAATCGGTGCGAATCGGTGCCCTTAAGGGATTCAAAAGGCTCAGTTTTTCAAGAATCGATGCGAATCGGGAAATTTGGCGAAAAGCCTAGGCTTTTTTAGCCGGTGCTTTTTTGGCTTTCAGTTGGGCTTCCAGTTTTTTCACCCGGACGTCCAGTTTTTCCTGTTCGGCGCGCGCATTTGCGGCCAAAGCTTTGACGGCATCAAATTCATCGCGTGTGACCAGTTCCAAATCAGCCAAGACCCGTTCGACTTGACGACGCAATGCATTTTCGGCATCGCCCTTTAGGCCCGTGACCGCAGAAACCGCACCACTGGCGACTTTTGCCATATCGTTCAGTATGGAATTTGAAGTTTGCATGTCGAGATGTCCTATAAATGTTTTTCGATGTTGTAACCATTATGACGGGTCAGCCGAAGTGCTGCAAGGGGGCGCTCCCTTGCACAGGGCTCCCAGTCCCCTTATAACTGATCAAAGACTTTCATAAGGATGAACGACATGTATATCGTAACAGGCGGAGCTGGGTTTATCGGCTCGAACATCGCGTGGGCTTTGGAACAACGCGGSKRTMAWAAAMTCGTCGTGGTSGAYCGTYTGCGWGAMGGSGATAAATGGAAAAAYATYGCCAAGCGYGASCTTTTTGACGTGGTTCAYCCCGAWGATYTKGGCGARTTTTTNGNNGACCRTNNNGGSGAAGMSRTTAAAGCSRTSTTTCAYATGGGCGCGATTTCWTCGACCACGGAAACMGACGCCGATAAAATCATGGACAACAATTTCCGCCTGACGTGCGATTTATGGGATTGGTGTACCGCGTACAAAGTGCCGTTTATTTATGCGTCCAGTGCGGCCACGTACGGCAGTGGCGAAAATGGGTTTAAAGATGATGCCGACCGTGATGCTTTGGCGAAACTAAAACCCTTAAATCCCTATGGCTGGAGCAAACATCTGTTTGATCGCCGGGTGGCACGGATGATGGAAGACAGTGCTGAGGCTCCCCCGCAATGGGCCGGGCTGAAATTTTTCAATGTGTATGGTCCCAACGAATATCACAAAGGCTCGATGCAAAGTGTCGTTAGCCACGTCTTTCCGGCGGCGTCCGCGGGTGAACCCGCAAGCTTGTTTAAATCGCACCATCCCGATTATGAACACGGCGGTCAATTGCGTGACTTTATCTATGTGGATGATTGCGTGTCTGTGATGATGTGGTTTTTAGACCACCCAGATGTCAGCGGCGTCTTTAACTGTGGCACCGGGCAAGCCCGCCCGTTTAGGGATTTAGCGGCGGCGGTTTATGCGGCGTTGGACCATGAAGTGCAAATTGATTACATTGCTATGCCCGATCATCTGCGCGGGAAATACCAGTACTTTACTGAAGCCGATATGAGCAAGCTGCGCAGCGTTGGTTATACGGCCCAATTCACATCCCTAGAAGAAGGCGTGCGCCAATATGTGCAGGACTTTCTTTTCACCGATGATAAGTTTAGGTAAGGACTTCAAAAGTGGCGTTATCGTTTCCTCAAATTGATCCGATTCTGATTGAAATCGGCCCGGTGGCTATTCGTTGGTATGCTTTGGCGTATATTACAGGCTTGGTTTTGGGCTGGCGTTATATGATTTGGCTGGCCAAACAGGCGGGCAGTTTTGTCAAAGCGATTGATGCCGATGATTTTTTAACGTGGGCGACCTTTGCCGTCATATTGGGTGGACGCCTTGGTTATGTGATTTTTTACAAACCCGAATTTTATCTGGCGAACCCCGGCGAAATCATCAAAACGTGGCARGGCGGCATGTCGTTTCATGGCGGWYTWRTSGGCGTGATGATTGCSGCSGTGTGGTTTACGCGCCTGCGCAAAATTCAATTTTTGGCGTTTATGGACCTGGCGTCTGCGGTGGCGCCAATTGGCCTGTTTTTTGGGCGCATGGCGAACTTTATCAATGCAGAACTTTGGGGCCGCACCACCGACGTGGCGTGGGGCATTGTGTTTCCCGGTGGTGGTCCGTATCCCCGCCATCCCAGCCAAATTTACGAAGCTTTGTTAGAAGGTTTGCTGATGCTGGTTATTTTGCATCTGGTGTGGCGCCGCAAAAGTTTGCGGTCTAAACCCGGTGTGATCACGGGTGTGTTTTTGATTGGTTACGCCTTGTCCCGCATGTTTGTTGAATTGTTCCGCCAACCGGATGCTCATTTGGGCTATCTGATCGGCGGCACCACCATGGGGCAATGGTTGTCGGTGCCGATGATTTTAATCGGCCTGTTGGTGATTTCCTATGCCCATAAGAAAGCCAAAGCAAAATGAGTGCAAAAAAGAATGAACTGCTGCCCCTGATCCAAGAACAAATCAACGGTTATGGTCCGATTTCTGTGGCGCGGTATATGGACATGGCGCTGGGCCATGAAAAACACGGTTATTACCGCAAACAAGACCCGTTTGGCGCGGATGGTGATTTCATCACGTCCCCCGACATCAGCCAGATGTTTGGCGAAATGGTCGGTTTATGGTGTGCGTGCGTGGCGCAAATGATGGAGATTTCTGAGCCTTTAAATCTGGTCGAAGTKGGKCCGGGACGTGGAACCTTGATGGCAGACGCCTTGCGCGCCGCCAGCACGGTCCCCGGTTTTTTAGACAACGTACGGGTGTCGATGGTCGAAACCAGCCCGGTGCTGCGTGTCCTGCAAAAACAAGCGTTAGAACCCTTTGGTGTAAAAGCCACATGGCACGATGACATTAAAGACGTCGCCGATGGCCCGTTGCTGGTGATTGGTAATGAGTTTTTTGATGCTTTGCCGGTCCGTCAATATGTGTATGGCGATGGCGAATGGCATGAACGCTTGGTCGGCCTGAACGGTGAAAAGCTGGCTTTTGTCATGGCGGACGAGGCAGAATCCGAAGGTTTGGTGCCCGAAACATTGCAAGCCAAGGCTCAGGCTGGAGACGTTTTTGAAGATCAAGCAACGTCCCGCGCGGTGATGAAAAACGTTGCTGCGCGCATCGCAAAATTTGGCGGCGCAGCTTTGTTTTTTGATTACGGCCATGATGAACATGCGCTGGGCAATACGTTCCAAGCCCTGAAAGGCCATAAATTTGTTGATGTTCTGTCCAAACCCGGCAACCAAGATTTAACCACCCATGTGGATTTTGAACAGTTGTCCAAAGTGGCCGAAGCCGAAGGTGCCGAAGTCTTTGGCCCGGTGGCACAAGGCATATTCTTGCAACAACTGGGCATGGGCGAACGCGCAGAGACCTTGAAAGCCAAAGCCTCCGAAGAACAAATCTTTGATGTGAACAGAGCCTATACACGGCTGGTCAGCCCAGAACAAATGGGTACATTGTTTCGGGTTTTAGGCATTGCTTCACCGGGGCTGCAGATTCCGCCCTGGTCTTAATTACGGCTTGGGGATTGAGTTCTTAAGGTAGCGATATTCATGGAATTTTCTACCATTTGGTCTGAAATTTCCTACCTAGAACCGTCTTCATTAAAATCTTATGCCTATATTTCAATGCCGTAGTCCGCGTTGAAATTGGCACGGAAAATGCTCGTATTTCCCGTGCACATAACCACTGAAGATTGATGTGGCAAGTGTTTTAAGCGCACCACAAGGTATTCCGGTTCCGGCTCAGTCCCTCACGGAGCGGGATGGCCTAAAACTAAAAAGCATTTTTGATAACGAAGAGCTTCTTGCACATTTTGGCTACACTGGGGGAGACGCTAAAGATTTTTGGCAAAAGCAGATCCAACGTGTTGAGGATATCTCAAGCGGTAAAATAAAATTAATTTCAGATGAGCAAGTTGCCGAACAAAGGGCACAACCTGTTCACAGTGTTTTTCGCGCAAATGGCAAAATTGTCGCTTTTTACGGCCACAATAGTGGCATCACGTCAACCAATGCCATGGGACGTGTCGACTGGGGGGCAAGCAAAGACGAAACCGCACAAAATATTTTCGACCGCCTGACAAAAGTGTACGGCAACATCGAAATGGAAACCTATTCTGCTGAATCGGGTGTAACCGTGGGCATGGCTGGCGATGAGATGTTTGGCCGAGGCCCCCAAATACCATCGCCAGAGGCTGCCTTCAAAGCCATGAATGAAACAAGTTTTGCAAGCTCGCGACTGCAAACCAGCGCAGAAGCTTTGGCCTTGTTTCAAGAGGCCCGAAAATGGTTCGGCAGGTAAGAGGCATAGCTGAAAATAGAATGGAGTTTAGGCCCTAGATAATCGAGATGGAACTAATCGCATCGCCACGGGTCTCTGTAGTTTTTTGAACGTGGGCGTCAAATTCACTGTCTTTGTTTACGTTTTTAACCAAGATTGTATCTTCAGATTGCCAGTCTGCGGTGACCGTATCGCCAATGTCTAAAAAGAATTGTGATGAGGTTTCCAGCACCACACAGGTTTTGTTTTCAAGCTCAACAGCGATTGCGCCCAGAGCGTGATTTACGGCGATGACAGTTGCGTCCATTGTTTTTGTATCCTCATTAAATGTGGCGAAAGCCTAACATCTAAAGTTTATCTGTGTAAACTTCTTGGCTTTATGGTCCGATGTCTTTTAAATGGTGCTTATGTTTAAAACAAGTAACCTTGATCATCCGCGTTTACGACACGGATTTTTATCTGCCGAAGGTGGCATCAGTACGGGCATCTATCGGTCGCTGAATTGCGGGTTTGGGTCCGATGACCGGGCTGAAAATGTTGCCCAAAACCGCCAGCGCGCGGTGCAATTGGCTGGATTGGGCGATGCTCCGTTGGTCACCTGTTTTCAAATTCATTCCCCGAATGTTCAGTGTGTTGAAGAACCTTGGGAACCTGAAAAGGCTCCCCAAGCCGATGCTTTGGTGACCAATAAACCGTCAATCGCGCTGGGGATTCTCACCGCAGACTGCACACCCGTTTTGTTTTGCGACGTGCATGCGGGCGTGATCGGAGCCGCACATGCGGGCTGGAAAGGCGCCGTGGATGGCGTATTGGAAGCCACAATACAGGCCATGATCGCGTTAGGAGCCACGTCTGAAAATATTCACGCCGCCATTGGCCCCTGCATCCATCAGGCCTCTTATGAAGTCGGGGCGGAGCTTAAAGAAAATGTTTTGGCGAAAAGTCCATGGGCCGAAGACGTTTTTAAAAACGGCAAACCGGGGCATTTCCAGTTTGATTTGCCGGGGTACGTGGCTGAGCGTCTGGACCGGGCCGGGGTGAAATCGGTTGAACAGGTGGACGTGGATACCTATGCCCACAAAGACACCTGTTTCAGTTATCGCCGCACCACCCACCAAGGCGGTGGTGATTACGGCCGGGCCCTATCGATTATTGGGCTGAAGGGCTAAGGCATGCGGTTTTTTTACATGATCGTGTTGGGCTTGTTTTTAACGGCGTGCGCCGAAAACAAAGTCAAACAACTGAACCAGTGGGAAACCTATTACGCCGATACCGACAAGCCGCGCGCACATATTGTGGTGGAACCGCCTTTGGGCTTGACCGTGCCCATGTCAAAATTGGTGGCCGAATATGTGGTGGATCATCTCATCAAACGCAAAATTTCGGCGGTCGTGGGCAAAAACAAACCCGGACAAGGCAAACATTTTGTCCTGACTGGAGTGATCGAAGAAAATCAGGGCCGGGGCCAGCGTAAATATCCCTATATCATCCGGTGGAGCCTGTCGGATTCCCAAGGCCGTTTGATTTCCAGCCATGCCGAAGGCGTCAATGCGACGCAGCGCGAATGGGATTATGGTTCGCCCAGGCTGTTAAATTCCATTGGTTTGTCGACGGCTGGCCCGGTGGCTGAAATGGTGCTGTTGGAAAGCAAAACCAAAACCCCCGTGGACCCGCTGCGCCAAGGCTTGCTGGTTGAAAACTTAAAAGGCCTTAGTCCGGACCGGGCCGATTTATTAACCCGCGAAGTCCGCAAAGCCTTGCGCAAAGCCGATGTGCAGGTCACAGGCGACCCCCGCCAAGCCACATTCAGATTGGGCGGAGACGTGGTGATTACACCGGACGCAGATAGCCAAGGCTATGAAAATGTTAAGATTGTGTGGCGTGTGATGACCATGGACTACGTCGAATTGGGCAACGCGGTACAGGAAAATCGATTGCGGATTGGGGAAATGCAAAACAATTGGCCAGTCCTGGTGCCAAAGGTTGCCGCCGCCGCCGCAATTGGTGTGGAACATGTATTTGGCACCCGTTCGGGGCCTGCTCCGGGGGCGGAAAATCGCGCAAAAGGAGCTCCGCCAGAAATCGTCCTGCCGGGTGTTGTGGGACGAGCTCCGCCGCCGCCACGTTAACGCCTAACTTATCCACCGATATAAACCTTACAAAATCCTTAAAACCCGCTTGTTTTATGCGGCTTTGCTTGGTATGTTCCCGCCGCACGCTGAGGAGGCCTTTAAGGCCTTAAAACTAGTCAGGTAAAACACATGAAAATCGTTGCCGGCAATAGCAATTTACCGTTGGTCGAAGCCATTTCCAAGGAATTGAATATTCCCATTGCGAAAAGCACCATTCGACGCTTTTCCGATATGGAAATTTTCGTGGAAATTCATGACAATGTGCGGGGCGAAGATGTTTTTGTTATTCAGTCCACCTCGTACCCGGCAAATGATAACCTGATGGAACTTTTGGTGGTGATTGATGCTTTGCGGCGTGGATCGGCCCGGCGCATTACGGCGGTTTTGCCGTACTTTGGTTACGCCCGTCAAGACCGCAAGCCCGCACCGCGCACCCCCATTTCCGCAAAACTAGTGGCAAATATGATTACGGCGGCCGGTGCAGATCGCGTTTTGACGCTGGATTTACACGCCGGACAAATTCAGGGCTTTTTTGATATTCCGTTGGATAACCTGTTTGCCGCACCAGTCTTTACCCGCGATATCAAACAACGCCTGCCGGGTGAAAACAACATCACCGTGATCTCGCCGGACATTGGCGGTGTTATACGCGCCCGCGCCGTGGCGAAACGTTTGGGTGCTGATTTGGCGATTATTGATAAACGCCGCGAAAAAGCTGGCGTATCGGAAGTCATGCACATCATCGGTGAAGTCAAAAACCGTCGTTGCATTATGATTGATGACATTGTCGATTCCGGTGGCACGTTGTGCAATGCAGCCGTGGCCTTAAAAGGCGCGGGTGCTTTGGAGGTTTACGCGTATATTACGCACGGCGTGCTTTCCGGCGGTGCCGTGGATCGCATCGTGGCGTCGCCCATCGACAGCTTGGTTGTTACCGATAGCATTCCCGCCACAGATGGTGTAAAGAGTGCCGAAAATATTATTCAGTTATCGATTGCGCCGTTGATGGCCGAAGCCATCCAGCGCATCAGCAGCGAAACTTCGGTTTCGTCACTTTTTGATTAAAGTGAATACAGAGATGCTCGGCCGGGGTTTTTAAGTAAGCCACAGCGGAGTTTTTGAGGATACGGACACCCCTGGAGGTTCGTATCGATTTTTTAAAGGAGAAGCCAAATGGCTGAAGCTTTTGTTCTTAACGCTGAAATGCGTGAGCGGGCAGGTAAGGGGGCAGCCCGCGCGACCCGCCGTGCGGGGCGCGTGCCTGCCGTCATCTATGGTGACAAAAAAGACTCTGTGATGATTTCTATTGATCCTAAGGAACTGACGAAATTCATCAAAACGGGGAGCTTCTTTGCGCACCTTGTTGAAATCAAAGCCGGTAAAGATAGCCACCGCGTTATTGCGCGTGATATCCAACTTGACCCGGTAACGGATAGTCCTTTGCACATCGACTTTATGCGTGTGACCAAGGGTTCCAAAATTGCGGTCAACGTACCGATTCACTACCTCAACGAAGAAGCCTCACCTGGCCTTAAACAAGGTGGTGTTCTTAACGTTGTGCGTCACGAAGTYGAACTTYATGTCTCTCCGGAAGCGATTCCAGAATTCATTGAATTCGATTTGGACGGTATTGAAATGGGTGATTCCATTCACATCAGCGCAGTCACCCTGCCTGATGGCGTGAAACCAACCATTACGGATCGTGACTTCACAATTGCGACCATCGCGGCTCCATCTTCTGTTAAATCTGCKGGTGTGGATGATGAAGAAGGTGAAGAAGGCGAAGCTGTTGAAGGTGAAGAAGGCGAAGCAACTGAAGAGGGCGGCGAAGCGTAAGCTTGGGCGCAACTTCTTATGTTTCTTGTTGTGGGACTCGGAAATCCAGGCGAAAAATACGCACGGAACCGCCACAACATTGGGTTTATGGCGGCGGACGAAATCGTTCGCCGCCATTCCTTTTCTGCCTATCGGTCCAAATTTCAGGGCGAACTGGCTGAAGGTAAAATCGGCACCGACAAAGTGTTGGTGTTAAAACCCATGACGTTTATGAACGAGTCGGGGCGGGCCGTTAAAGAACTGATCACGTTCTATAAAATTGCCCCCCAAGACATCATCGTTTTGCACGACGAACTCGACCTTGTGCCCGGAAAACTGCGCATCAAACGCTCGGGCGGACATGCCGGACATAATGGGCTTCGCTCTATCCATGCTCATTTAGGTCCCGATTATGCGCGCGTCCGTATGGGCATTGGCCATCCGGGCGATAAAAACAGAGTGTCGGGTTATGTGCTCAAAGATTTTTCAAAAGCGGACCAAGACTGGCTAGAGCCCCTTGTGGACGCCGTTGCCGATAACATCGATTGTGTGATTGATGAGCGAGACGCAGATTTTACAACCCGCGTCGCCGCGGCGATCAAACCAAATACTAAAACAGACAATAAATTAAACAGAGGATAATAAGATGGGTTTTAAATGCGGTATTGTTGGGCTTCCCAACGTTGGTAAATCCACGCTTTTTAACGCGCTGACGGCAACTCAATCTGCCGAGGCTGCGAACTTCCCCTTTTGCACCATCGAACCCAATGTGGGCCGCGTGGGCGTGCCCGATGCGCGTTTGGATAAAATTGCAGCGATTGGTGGCTCGCAAAAAATTGTGCCGACCCAGCTTGAATTTGTYGAYATYGCSGGSTTGGTGCGCGGYGCMTCMAAGGGCGAAGGCCTGGGCAACCARTTTTTGGCCAACATCCGCGAAGTCGATGCCATCATCAAAGTGGTGCGCTGTTTTATTGACGACAACGTCACCCACGTCGAAGAAAGCGTTGATCCTATTCGGGACGCCGAAATCATCGAAACCGAATTGATGCTGTCCGATATGGAAAGCTTGGAAAAACGTTTAAAGCCCTTGGCGAAAAAAGCCCGCACCGGGGACAAAGACGCCAAACAACAAGCCACCTTGATCGAACGCACCTTGGCAGTGTTAGAAGACGGCAAACCCGCACGCACATTAGAAGTCTCCGAAGACGATGAAAAAGCCTTTCAAATGTTGCAGTTGCTGACGTCAAAGCCGATTTTGTTTGTGTGCAACGTCGAAGAAGACAGCGCCGATAAAGGCAATGAATTGTCCGATGCCGTTGCTAAAATGGCCGCCGAACAAGGGGCCAGATCGGTTGTGATTTCGGCTAAAATCGAAGAAGAAATCAGCAGCTTGGATGACGAAGCCGACAAAAAAGAGTTTTTGGAAACCCTGGGCTTGGAAGAAACTGGCCTCGCCCGTGTTATTCGCGCCGGATATGACCTGTTAAAACTGATCACGTTTTTCACCGTTGGCCCCAAAGAAGCCCGCGCGTGGACCATCCACAGCGGCGACAAAGCTCCGCAAGCCGCCGGGGCTATCCACACCGATTTCGAGAGGGGCTTCATCAAAGCCGAAACCATTGCGTATGATGATTTTGTTGAGCTGAACGGCGAACAAGCCTGTAAAGACGCCGGAAAAATGCGTCAAGAAGGCAAAGAATATGTGGTCGCCGACGGCGATCTGATGCTGTTCCGCTTTAACGTTTAGGAGCCGTTTCTGCGGGACCCGAAAGTTGTAAAATTTTGTCGATGAAGATGCGGATATTTTCGCGAATTGAACCTTCGTTGGCAAGCCTTAAGCGTTTGATTGCCATCGGAGCATCACCGAATGTAGCGGTGTAGGCGGCTTGAATTTTTTCATCAAACCACGATTTCCGGGTTTTGCTTTCAATGACTTCGTAATGCACATCGCTTGTGACAGTCATGTCCAGACCAATAAAGGGCTGGTCAAGTTTAGAAAGTGTCGCAATAACTTCAAATCGGGGATCAGGAATCGATTTGATCATCAGCCCGTTTGCTTGTAATGAATTACGCAACGCGCCTTCAAATGCAGGACTGCTCACTTGAGATGTCCACAGAGGATTGGTCTCGCTGCCTCCGTAAATACTTTCAACGCGCATATTCTTTAAAAATGGCGAACTTTGAGCATTTTCAAGCCTTGGATTGCGCGGCGCTGTCATGTTGTCGACGAGCGCGGGACTCGCACAGCCAGAAACGACTATCGCCACTAAAACTATTGTCGTCCAGCGCAATATTTTTATGTGCATTGTATTATTCGCCTTGGATTAGCTTCCTGAAGATTCTGCTTTTTCTGCGGTCGGTTGTTGAACCGATTTAATCATGCACTTTTTTCCAACAGCAGCTTGTTCCAGAGCATCGCGTTCGCCTTTAAGGCGTCCGTATTCTTGAGCCTGTGGGCCGTCGCTTCCATCAAGGAAGAACAGCGCGGGCCAAAACAGGATGAGCCCAATCGCCATCTGGCCTTCGTCATCATCAGCGGTCTTTTTTAACGATCCATGAAGTTCATTCACGCGCCGATTAAGACGAGCCATTTCCATGGTGATTTGATCACAATCATAGCTTTGGTATTGTAAGGGCGAAACGTAACTTGTCGCAATTTCATTTGGTTGCGTTGCACAGGCACCAAGTGCGAATAAGCCAAGAATAAGTGTACGTTTCATAAAGTCCCCTAATAATTAATTGATTTTACGAGAACCTTTTAAATGAATGCGCGTGCAAGCACAATGATTAGTTTTAGAAGCTATCTACACGAATAACCTTTACAAAACCAAGTCCCGCTGGGGATGGAGTTGTAAAAGTGATTGAGGTCTTGTTTGTACGCGGTGAAGTCTTTTCGATAGCCCGTGATGTTTGAATTGATCTTGTTGAGGTTGGCTTGGGTTTGGGCATGCATCAAGGCTTGTTTGTGGCGTTCTTGTCCAATCTCTTTACCCCTTTGTCCGGCCATTTCACCAGCGATCATGAAATCCTGACTTTGGCGCATGACTTGGACCAGTCCGTGATTGTAAACAGCATACGGAATTTCACCTTTGTACAATCCATAACGAAGCCGACTGACGCGGGCGGCTTGGATGTCTTCGGTTGCGGACGTTGGGTTGCCTGCTGCGGCCCGCAATTGTTGGCAATTGCGTACGGCGGATTCTAAGGCTTGGATGGCCTTAATTTCGTTGTCAGAAGGAACCGTAGCCACCGAAAGCATGGCTCGGGTTGGTATAGCCCCCGGACCCACAGGCATTTTTCCCTTTAAATGTCTGAACTGCGCATTGCTATATAATTCGTTACATTGAGTATTTCCTTCGGCCTGAGCCGCCGAGGAAAATGGTGATTCATTGTAAATAAGCGGCGCCATATCGACAACACAGCCCGATACTATTAGAGGGAAAAATAGGTAAGCACATTGACGTAATAATTGCATGGGTTAAACTCCCGGATTTAAAGTATCTGGTGTGAGGGGATCACAAATGAAGAAATTAGCGATTGTAGCTTTGGTAGCGTTCGGGCTTGCGGGTTGTGTGCAGTACAAAGTTGCCGGAATGTTTGAAGGCGATGGACGCGCATTCGTGGGTACGGTCATGGTTGGTATAGGCCATGGCGGATCAATTGAAGTCACCAGCTTGGATGGAACATTACATTGTACGGGTACATCACAGGTCACAAAAATGGCCTCCGGTTATTCTTCGGTTGGGGCACAGGGCCGCGCTGAAGCCACCTGTAACGATGGTTCGACCTTCAAAGTCGACTTTGTTCAGTCGTCTGAATCTGGTGGCAGCGGTCAAGGCATCGACAGCAATGGCGGCATCGTGACGTTGTTTTTTGATACCTCTGACAGCATGGCTCGGACACGTATGGATCGTCAACGTTTGGATGCCCTTGTTCAATAAGATCACGGCTTAGTATTGTTAGATGTAGTCCGCAGCGATGCGCACAGCACGTTTGCGGACTTCATCGGCGATTTCACTTTGTTTGACATTTCGGCCCCCGGCATACACTGTGAACTGGGTGGTGAAGGTTTCTTTAAATCCACGCGCATAGACCTTTTCATCCCAATCGGGATCGTCAATATTGGCGAGTTTTTTACTGCGACTGAAGGTCACGCGTTTTTTGGAAATTCTGTATTTTTTGACCACGCCAAAGGTGACCTCGGCAACCACCATGTATGTGTCATCGGTGATGTAAGACCCTAAAATGTGGCCCAGTGTGGCCCCGGTGATGGACGCTAAGATGTTGCCTTTTTGCGTGGCACCACCGTATGTCGATCCCATCAAGGCGCCAATAATGCCCAGCTGGGTTGATTGCGTGCTTTGGGCTTGGCCGCTGTACAAAACATTGATGTCCATCAAAAGCCCAAAGCCGTCTTTTTGCGTGGGCTCGTACCCCTTGGCTTCATAGGCCGCAACAAGGTCTTGGGTAAAGTCGGACAGATTAAAGGTGGTATCGCCGGATGTGTTCCGCGTGCGCACCTTCAGGGATCTGTTGGTGTAAAAACTGGCGTCGGTGATCAGGTTGCCATCGATGGCTGATCCGAACAAAAGTCCGGTTTTTTCGTCAATAACCATACCCATGCGCGATTGATTGGGGGAAACTTGTGTGCACGCCGTAAAGGTCATGGCGATTACGGCGATCCCCGCGATCCCAAGAGCGCGGGACAGGTGGTGTGTTTTAATCATGTTAGCTTCTCCCCGTCGGGTCGACTTTAAAACCCGGAAGATGTTCGTTGATGAAGTTTAAAAGTTCTGAATAATGAACCGAAAAATTAAGGCCGGTGGCGTCAATGCGCCCCCATGTGTTCATGCCAATCACCCGGTTGCCCAAAAACAAAGGCCCCCCGGAATTGCCGGGGTTAACGGCCGCATCGGTTTGCACAAACAAGACGTCTTCGCCACCTGCGCCGCGCGGCAGGTTGATGCTGTAATGTTTGCGAATGGCGCTGACGATGCCGCGCGTGATGGAAAATTCAATGCGCATGGGATGCCCAATGGCTTCGACGCTGGCCCCCGGATTTAAATTGCGTCCGGTGTAAAAAGCCACCGGGCGGCCCCTGAGTTCGACTTTGACCAAGGCAATATCCAAACGCGCATCATGGCCCAAAACCGTACCAAAGGTTTCTTGCCCATCGTACGTTTTCATTTCCACAAAACGGTGGCCTTCGACCACGTGCCAATTGGTCATCACAACATTGGACGTAATGTAAAAACCAGCCCCCATAGAGCCTTTGCCTGTATAAATTGCGACAACGCTATCAAAGCGGGGATCGTTTAAGGGGCGTGCATCAAAACGGTTGGCTTCCAAGCTGGCGAGCACATGAGTTTGCCCTTGGCGGATAGACTTTCGCAACGCCATCGCAGATTTAAAAGGCTTGGCCTCAGAGGCTTTGTTTTTAAAATCCTGCAATACATCGGCAAGGTCAATCAGCAATTCCTGACGTTCGTATTGGTCAAGTTCTTGCTCGGTATCCATCGTTTTGCGAATTTTATCGCGGCGCGGATCATAACGGGACAAGCGATAAGCAATTTCAAAGCGCTGGTCTTCGGCAACATCAACGGTGGTTTGGATATAAGTCTTTTGGACACGATCAATCAGGAACAGGTGAGCGCTCAGCTTGCGCCGCGCTTGAACGCGGGCTTTGTCATAATCATAAGACAGGATAATCGGGCGGCCTACGGCTTGGGGGGCGGCTCCGTATCGGGCCTGCGGGGCGGCATTGGCAAGGGCACTGGAAAAACCTTCGGCGCTGCGCGCAGCATCACCCGATGCTACCGATAATGGAGCCCCATAGAATCCTAAAAACACCGTAGATGGGATGCCTTCCAGATCAATAACGCGCCGCGAAGATTTTGCTTCGAACACATCGATAACAATGGCGTAGCGGGGGGCGCTTGCCGGATCTAGGGGGGACAGGGCTTCGTCAAAGTCGACCATGTCTGCGGTGACGTCATCGTCTAAGGCAAATGAAGCGGAAAAATCAATTTCACCACTGCGCAATAATGTCGAACTGGTGGCTTCGGCGACAACCACATGTTTCAGCGTTGTAAAATCCACAGCAAAGCCGGGCGTGCTGACCAGCATCAGGGCGAGGCCAGCCACCAAGAACATGAACTTATTTTTTGATTGATTAAAGATTGATCCCATTAAACCCGCTCGTAAACCTTCAACTACACGTGATGATTATTCTTTTGTAACACTATGACCGCATTGCGTAAACGGTAAGTCGTCTGAAAACAGGTTTAATCTTGAAGTCTTGGGCAATCTGCCCGATAACAGGGGCACATATACTTTTTGACTTCAGAGGGATTTAAAACATGACCACATCTGACACAGCCCCCGTCATTGGCGTTATTGGCGGCAGCGGCATTTATGATATTGATGGCTTGGAAAATACACGCTGGGAACGCATCGAGAGCCCCTTTGGCGAGGCTTCTGATGAATTGTTTTTTGGCGAGCTGGATGGTCAGAAAATGGTCTTTTTGCCCCGCCACGGCCGCGGTCACCGCATTCCCCCGTCCGAGCTGAATTTTCGCGCCAATATCGACGCGATGAAACGCGCGGGCGTGACGGAAATTTTGTCGGTATCGGCCTGTGGCTCTTTAAAAGAAGAATTACCGCCCGGAACCTTTGTGATTTGTGATCAGTTCATCGATCGTACATTTGCCCGCACCAAAAGTTTCTTTTCAACGGGATTGGTGGCGCACGTGGCGTTGGGCGATCCGGTCTGTACCCGTTTGGGCGATGCTTTGGAAGACGCGGCTAAAACGTTGGACATTAAATATCAACGGGGCGGCACATATTTGTGCATGGAAGGCCCTCAATTTTCAACACAGGCGGAATCCAACCTGTATCGCAGCTGGGGCTGTGACGTGATCGGCATGACCAACATGCCCGAAGCCAAATTGGCCCGTGAAGCCGAAATATGTTACGCGACGGTGGCAATGGTCACGGATTTTGATTGCTGGCATCCTGACCATGATCATGTCACGGTGGACAGCATCATCAAAACCCTGATGGGCAATGCCGATTTGGGGCGCAGCTTGGTTAAGGCGGTTACGCCAGTTCTTGCCACCCGGACAGAGCTCTGTTCTTCGGGGTGTCATACCGCATTGGATATGGCGATCATCACGTCACCCGACGCGCGTGATCCAAAAATGATCGAAAAATTAGACGCCGTTGCCGGCCGTGTGTTGAAGGGATAAGGCTATGAAAGTTTTTGGCAAACCCATGCGCACCATTTGGCCCACGGCCGATGGTGAGGCTGTGGAAATCATCGATCAAACAAAGCTTCCGTTTGATTTGGAAATCGTCTGTTTAGAAACCGTGGACGAAGCCGCTAAAGCGATCCTGGATATGTTGGTCCGTGGAGCTCCGCTGATTGGAGCGACGGCGGCTTATGGCATGGCCTTGGCGATGAAAAACGACAGTTCTGATGCCAGCTTGGATTATGCCTATAAAACTTTATTTGCATCCCGTCCGACCGCCGTAAATCTGCGCTGGGCGATTGATGACTTAAAAGCCATCTTGGCTCCGCTGCCCGCAGATGCACGCAACAAAGCCGCCTGGGACCGGGCCGCAAAGATTTGCGATGAAGACGTTAAAATGTGTTCCGACATTGGCGAACACGGTAAAGAGCTGATTTTACAAGCGTACGAAAACGTCGGCAAAACCCGCACCATCAATATTCTCACCCATTGTAATGCCGGATGGTTGGCAACGGTGGATTGGGGCACGGCAATCGCGCCCATATATAAAGCGCATGAAGCCGGAATTCCGGTGCATGTGTGGGTGGACGAAACCCGTCCGCGCAACCAAGGTGCCAGCCTGACCGCGTGGGAATTGAACCAACACGGCATTCCTCATACGGTGATTGCCGACAACGCAGGTGGGCATTTGATGCAACACGGCCAAGTCGATATGTGCATCGTCGGCACCGACCGCACCACCTGGACCGGCGATGTCTGTAACAAAATTGGCACGTACCTAAAAGCCCTAGCGGCATTTGATAATGATGTTCCGTTTTATGTGGCGTTGCCCAGCCCGACCATCGATTGGACGCTGGACGAAGGCCGGGACATTCCCATCGAAGAACGCGACGAAATTGAACTGACCGAAGTGCGGGGCAAAGATGCCAATGGCGATTTGCATACGGTCCGCATTGTATCGGAAGGGTCCAAAGGCGGAAACCCAGCCTTTGACGTAACACCGCGTCATCTGATCAGCAAACTGATCACCGAACGCGGTGTGTGCGAGGCTTCGAAAGATGGTTTGCTGGCGTTATTTCCGGAACAGGCTCAATAAATGCAATACATCGACCTGCGTGAAAAGATTATCAAAACGGCGTTGCAGCTGAATTCAACGGGATTAAGTGCCGGGTCTTCGGGCAACGTATCGGCGCGGGTGAACGGTGGTTTTTTGATTACGCCATCAGGTGTGAMATATCACAAATTGCGCGCCGAAGACATTGTGTTCATGGATATGGACGGCAATACCCAAGGTGATTTTTTACCCTCCAGCGAATGGCGTTTTCACTTAGATATTTATAAATCTCGGCGGATTGCCAAAGCCATCGTGCATGCGCATCCGCCGTATTCAACGGCGTTGGCGTGCCTGAACAAAGATATTCCGTCCTTTCATTACATGGTCGCCATGGCGGGTGGCAAAGACATTCGGTGTTGCAAATATGAACCGTTTGGCACGGTCGAATTGTCCGAAGCCGTTCTGGAAGCCATGATCGGCCGACGCGCCTGTTTGATGAGCCATCACGGTCTTTTGGCCTTTGGCGATAACTTAGAAAAAGCCATGAGCTTGGCGGTCGAAGTCGAAGTCCTAGCTCAGCAATATCAACTGGTTTTGCAAATGGGTGAGCCTGAATTGCTCAGCGAAGCCGAAATGGAAGACGTGCTTCATCGGTTTTGGACCTACGGCGATAACGCGCAAAAGATCGAAGACGAAAAACGCCGCAAGCCTCGTAAAGCTTGGCAGTCCAACATCACGTATCCCAAACGCGGAAACTTTTATAAACTGCCCGAAGAAAAAGACAGCCTATGAGGCTCGCCCTATACCAGCCCGAAATTCCCCAAAACACCGGAACACTGTTGCGCACAGCGGCCTGCTTAACGGTGGACGTGGATATAATCGAGCCCTGTGGCTTTGTGTTTTCCGACAAGCATTTAAAGCGGGCCGGGATGGACTATCTGGATTTGGCAAAAGTCGAACGCTTGAATGATTGGGAAGCGTTTCAAGACCTCCGCCAAAATCAAGAAGGGCGGCGGTTGGTTCTGTTGACCACAAAAGGGGCGGTGCCATACACCGATTTTGAATTTAGGGAAAACGATGTGCTGCTGCTGGGCAACGAAGGCTCAGGCGTTCCCGAATCCGTACACAACACCGTAGACGCCCGCATCATCGTTCCCATGTCCCCAAACGCCCGATCCCTAAACGTAGCGGTCGCCGCATCCATGGTCCTGGGCGAAGCGCTGCGCCAAACCAACAGCTTCCCCAAAACCTAAGTCCAACATACAAGTCCAGTGAAACCGAAGGGCAAAGCCCTGAGGCAAGGCCGACTGGCCGCCGCGCGAAGCGCGTTCTTACTTAACAATAGATGAAACCGAAGGGCAAAGCCCTGAGGCAAGGCCGACTGGCCGCCGCGCGAAGCGCGTTCTTATTAACAAAGCGCGAAAGCGCGCTCTTACTTAACCAAACAAAAAAGAGGAGAAGCTCGAAAGCTTCTCCTCTTTAATCATCCCCTTCGGGGTTTGTTTGTTTGTGGTTGCCCTAGTCGTGGCGGACCAACCACCAGTTCATCAGAGCCCAACCAATCGCCAACCAGCTGAGACCCATCGCCAACACGGTGATCGCGATGTCGAAGGTGTTGCTGAGGGGAATGTGGTAAAACTCACTGGCGACAGAGCCGGAAATCCATACAAAACGTTCAAGCCATGTGCCCAAGATTACACCAAAGCCGACCAGCATAATGATGGCTGGGTTGTGACGGTTGCTTTTGAACAAGAACAGTACGAATGGAATAACGAATTTCAGGACCAAGAAGACGATGCCAATGAACATGTAACCTTCGTCCATCATGCGCGTGTAACGTTCCATATCGGTTGGCAAGCGCCCATACCACATAACCAAATATTGGGTGTAATACAGGTAAACCCACATCAGGCTCATGGCCAACAGGAACTGCGCCATATGGTTAAAGACTTGCGGGTCAAAATGGCGTGTCAAACGACCGGAACGATCCAAGACATATAACAAGACAATGAAGAAGCCCAAGAATCCGTGGAACGCACTTTGGAACTGGTACGCGCCATAAGAAGCGGAATGCCAGCCGGGTTGCAGGGTCATTTCAAAGTCCCACGCAACCATGGTGCCATAAAGAATATAGGCAAACGGCATCAAGATAACCAAGGCGTTAAAGCGTGAAATTGGGAATTTATCCGGATCGGCTTCGGCCATGTATTGGCGACGAACCAGACAAATGCTGAGCGTTGCCACAACCAAAAAGCCAATGACTTCACGAGCGACCAAGAAGGTGTAGTTATACCAGCCGCTGAGGTGAGCGCCTTCGCCACTGTGCGCCATGGCTCTGGCTTCTTTAAGCCACGGGAACGTCATTTCCCCGTTGATCAACAAGATCGCCAACAAGATGCCAGCCACCGGGAACAAGGCCGTACAGGTTCCCGAAATAAAGCCAATTTGTGCGCGCCAACGATGAGCTCCGCACAGGTGCAAAATCGCCGGGAACATAGCCCCACTCATGGCGATATAAAGAATAATCAGAAAGTTTGTGGTCAGAATGGACCAGCTACCAAAATCATCCATGGTCTGTCCCCCTATTCCGGCAGCGGGCCGGCTGCAATTGCATCGGCTTTAAGCTGGTGTTTAATGTAATTGACGACGTGCCAACGTTCTTCAACGTTGAGATCATTTGATCCACGTGCTTCGCCGTCCTGATCGCCAGCACGTCCATACGGAGGCATGATGGCGGAACCAAACGTGATGGTGCCAAAGATCCACCCTTCGGTCAGATCAACTTGTACGGCATCATCCGTTAAGTCGTTTGCGGGCATACCGCGTTTGGCAACTTCACTTTCCGCACGTCCCGTTAAGCCGTGACACGCTGCGCAATAAATCTTGAACAGCATTTTTCCGGTTTTTAACGAGCCTGCATCAGCAGGGTGTGGGTTTTTAAGGTCTTCCGTCGCGTCCCGGTCTTCCCATTGAGCAGACGGAATGCCGCCCACCGGAACAGACCGCTTTGGAAACGCTTTGGGTTGTTCTTGGGGTTTGAAGGATGGTTGGTTCATCATGTCGGTTGACCATGGAAAGGCCGAAGCCTGATCCGCACTCATCGATACGATGCCCAACGCAAGGACCGAACCAACGGCAAGGCGAAGCATGGAGGTCTTTATGTTTTTCATGTTAAGGACTCCTCATGGATTTCGATGACGTTGTGTTTTTTGAAGATGTCTTTTAGAGGCTGAAATTCAGTATCGGCAACTTCAATAACGATGCCGATTTGATCCAGTGAAATGGCTTTGTCATACAGGCCTTCGCTTTTGCGCATCAATTTAGCGCCCAAGATAAAGCCGGTTAACGTGGACAGCACGCCAAACAAGATCAGCATTTCATAAGCCAACACAATGTTCGACGGGACCGTAATCACCGCTTTACCACCTTGCGGCTGAGCCAAGAAGTTCGCCTGAGCACTGGCCAGCATGATGAAGGTAAAGCAAAAACCAAACAATCCACCCCAAAACGCCCATTTGGGAATGTTGCACGGACGTTCGCCCAGAACATCTTCGATTTCGGGGTGTTCGATGGGTGATTTCAACGTTACATCATCAACCGTCACGCCCGGCACTTTGTAGTGACGGATGTCGGCGATGACGTCAAACGCTTGGTCAAAGTCACCAAACAATCCGAGCAACCGTTTGGTTTTGGGTGCTTTTCTTTTCGCAGGACCAGACATATTACGATCCTCCATTTTCTTGAGGTTTAGGCTCTGGACCCGGTACGCCGGAATGCAGTTCCATCATTTCATCCACATCGGCATACGTCGTACGCTTGCGGTGATAGACCATTTCCTTGACTTCATACATGGATACACACGGGAAGATCTTGACGAACATCAAGAACAACATGCCGAACCAGCCGAAGCTGCCGCCAACCATGGCCCATTCAACCCAGCCCGGCCACATCACGTTGAAAGCCTGAGGGTGATAGCCCAAAGAGAGCGTTGGCGTAACAATCATCCAACGTTCCAACCACATGCCGACGTTCAAGAAAATCGATACAAAGAACATCACATACATGTTGCGGCGCACAAACTTGCTGAGCAGTGCAAACGGCAAGACTGAACCTAAAACCATCATGCCCCAGAAGAACGGTGAATAAGGTCCCGTTGCTTTGGCGATCAGAACTTCCTTGGACGGAATATCATGGCCGTACCAAACCGAAGCAAATTCGATCAGGTTCAAATAGGTCCAGACCATTGCGATGACGAACGTCAATTTACAGACTTTGTCCAAAATTGGCATGGTCATGTATTCTTCAAACTTAAAGAAATAACGAAGCAAGATGAACAACGTGATAATCGCCGAACAACCGGAATACAAAGCACCAGCCACAAAGTAAGGCGGGAAGGTGGTGACGTGCCAGCCGGGCATAATCGCCATGGCAAAGTCCATCGCCACGATCGAGTGAACGGATACAGCCAACGGAATCAAGAAACACGCAATGACCAAATAGGTAAAGCGGAAGTGACGCCATTGGGCATCATCGCCACGCCAGCCAAGGGACAAGAAGGTGTATAATTTTTTGCGCCAGCCGGTTGTATTGTCGCGACAAATGGCAAGATCAGGGATCATGCCGACGTACAAAAACAACACTGAACTGGTCAGGTATGCGGTAATCGCGAACGCGTCCCAGATCAAAGGGGAACGGAAGTTCGGCCAAATGCCCCGATCGGACATATAGGGCATAACCCAATAAAAGTTCCACACGCGGCCTAAGTGAATGACCGGGAAGATGCCCGCGGTCATTAACGAAAACGTGGTCATGGCTTCGGCAAAACGATAAATCGGTTTGCGCCAATCGGCGTGGGTCAGGTGCAAAATCGCAGACAATAGAGTGCCAGAGTGGCTCATGCCAATCCAGAATACGAATGTTGAGATATACAAATCCCACATGTGCGAGGTGTTCAGCAGAGCGTCGCCCATACCGTAGTTATATTGCCAAACTTCGGCAAAGATCATCACGCCGAACAGGCAGACAGAGATGAACATCGCCACCCAATAGCCCCGGCGCGGATTTTCCATAGACCTTAGAACGTCTTTGTTGATCTTGGCCCATTCGATGTTTTCATCGATGTCTTTGGTCTGTTCATCTGTTAGATGTTTTGCTGCTGCACTGTTCATGATTAGACCTCCCTCACGCGTTCTAGATAGAGAACTTTGGTATCGATATTGAGTTCCTCGTACACGCGGTAGCCTCGCATTTCAGGATTTTCTTTATCTTGTTTATATTTGCCCAGTTGAACCTGATGACGTTTCCAAGCTTTTGAAATTTTGCTGGTTTCGTCTAACAAATCACCAAACACGATGGCGGACGTTGGGCAGGTTTGTTGACATGCCGTTTGGATATCGCCGTCTTTGAGCTCACGGCCTTCGCGTTTGGCCTTATCGTTGGCCCCGCGAATGCGTTGAATGCAGAAGGTGCATTTTTCCATGACGCCTTTGGTTCGCACGGTAATGTCCGGGTTCAGACCCTGATCCATTGGCGCTGGCCACGCCGTTTTTGCGTTGTCATAAAAGTTAAAGTTCCGCACACGAATGGGACAGTTATTCGCGCAATAGCGAGACCCGATGCACCGGTTATAAATCTGAGCGTTCAGACCATCAACCGTATGATAGGTCGCCGCCACCGGACAAACCGGTTCGCATGGTGCACCATTGCAATGTTGGCACATCATGGGCAAGAAAGACGCTCCACGATCAAGGCTATCACTTGATACTTCGCCCACATCAGGCTCGTCGAAATAACGTTCAACGCGTATCCAGTTCATAGCTTGGCGTGCGCCAAACTTTTCTTCGCCAACCCAAGCCAGATTGTTTTCCGCATAACACGCGGTGGAACAAGCATTACAGCCCGTGCATTTGTCCAAATCAATGGACATGGCATACATGTGTTCGTAATCGTGGTGGCCGCCATCCTCAACTGCTTTTGAGTAATCCGACCAGCCYTTGAATACATTTCCGAGAAGTGTAGGCATGATTTATGCACCCCCCTGGTTGCGGTCAAATTGATCCGCTGTGATGGTCGCAACCAGTTTGCGTCCGTGTTGAGAATGAAGATCCATAGAGCGGACCAAGTATCGGTTTTCACCTGTTGCGGTTACCGTTGCCGCAATGGATGAAGTGAGAAGCTCGGTCGCCGCGCGATCCCCCGGTGTGGCATCCATGATGCTTAACGGGTTCACACCGTTGGCAGCATATTCACCATAATTGGTGTGGCCACGGCCCAAGGGAACGTTGATGGCATCTTGATGAATACCTTTGTAGGTGAAGATGCGGGTGCTGATGGCGCCGTTGCTGGTGTTGATGGAAACAAAGTCGCCATCCTTAACGCCCAACTTTGTCGCCGTTTTGGGATGGACTTCCGCCCATGAATCCCAAACCGYYTTGGCWATTTGATCCGGAGCTTCTTGCATCCAAGGCAAATTCGCATGACGTCCATCAAACACACCTTGGCGCGCCGCAGTGATGAGAATCAAAGTTCCCGATGTGGCCGGAGCGTGGAAGCCCAGCCCCACGTCGCCGCCAACCTTGAAGGATGACGCCATGGACGCGGAAACAACGGAACCCGCTTGCAACGCTTTGTTCCAATCGGTTTCTAAGTCTGATCCGATCAGGGCGCTCACCGCAGTGCGAAGATAACCGTAATAGTCTTCGAATTCGCCAAGACCAGAAACGCCGGCGTCTTTGGCAACGGATAAAAGAACATCGCCCAAGCCCCGTGTATCAGCAAAAACGTTTTCCATAAGCGGCTGTTGAATGTTGATCAAGCCGCCGGAACTGCCGTCAATAGGAGCATGTGTGCCCCAAGATTCCAWCGGGCTGGACAGGGGCAAGACCACGTTACAGGCYTYGGTCGTTTCATCTGSRAAATCYGCAATGGCGACSGTGAAGCCAATTTTMGAYAACGCCGCCGACATGTCCAAGCCTTTSGGKGCCAAGAAMGACGGGTTGGTGCCGGTGATAAAGGCYGCGCCAATTTTACCYGCRYYYGCATCCATGGCAAATTCAACCAAGTCTTTGCTGGACCCGGCAATTGGCGCCAATTGAGCGGCTGCCAAAGTCCGGCTGGGCGTCAAAGTTTGGCCGACATTGCCCAGCATCAGGTTCAGAACCTGAGCCGTTTTCGCCGCCGCGTGGCTGGCGTTTGCCAAAACCAAGGACGGGCTGTTGGCCATAAGGGTGTCGGCAATTTTATTCAATTGCGTTTCGCTAACGCCGGAAAGCTCAAGAACCTTGGCCGGTGTCATGGCGGCAAAGGCAGCGGCTGCACTGGGCATGCCCGCAGCCGAAACGCCGTGTTTGGTGCTCAGCACGTGGCCAATCCCCAACATAACGGCGGCTTCTGAGCCGGGCCGTGTGACGACCCATGTATCCGCGTTGGACCCGGTCATGCTCATGGCGGGTTCAACGGCCATCAAAACACCGCGCGGGGCGTTTCTGAAATCACCGTAATCGCGCATGGCCTTAACAGGGTTGCCCCAAGTGCCCAAAAAATCAGCACCAACGGTCAAAATCGCGCGCGCCTTATCGATGTGCAGGTTCGGATGGGCATCGCCCAAAATAGACGCCGAAGCCTCTTCCCAAGGCCGCGCGTTGACGGCTTCAATAGCATAATGACGTCCTGAACCAGACGCACCACGGTGCAAATCCATCAACACACGTTGATGTCCACTGACCGTGCCAGTGACCCAAGACGCATTGTTTGTTTTGGCTTTAATAAGCGTAAGGGCTTCGTCCCACGTGGCTTGTTTGCCATCAATGGTGGGATGCTGCAGGCGTTCAGGATGATAATGACCCTGAATAGCCGCTTGGCCCATTTGGCACATCTTACCTTTGCTGAGGAAATTGTCGGGGTTGCCTTCTAATTTCAAGACCCGACCTTCGCGTACCCGGCCGTGTATGCCGCACGATTGCGGGCATTGCCCACAGGTCGAGGCGTACCACACGCCGATACCCGGAATAACGTATTCTTCGGGAGCTAGGTATGAATAGACTTTTTCCGCACCTTCTTCGGACGTGACATAGCTGGGCATATCGCACCCGGCCAAAGCCGCGCCCGCCGTGCCCAATCCAAGCACTTTGAGAAAGTTTCTGCGGTCGATTTTAGTTTTGCTCATAACGTTTCCTTCACCTGAGTCCTGATGCTTT